>CAWUMT010000270.1:0-2354 GCA_963923735.1 uncultured Acidimicrobiales bacterium | reverse complement strand
GATCAAGGCCCTCCGTGGCATCACCAACTGGAACGGTCACGGCATCCTGCCGGAGACCATCGACTACGCCACGACCTTCGGTCACGGCCCAAACCCCTCATGCACCTGGTACATGAAGGCAGAGAAGAACGGTTTCGTTCCGGTGAAGACCACCACCTTCTGTGGTGACGTCATCCCCGGCAAGTCCGGCAAGGTGACGCCGTAGTCCCCAACACTTCGGTGTGAAGTCGAGAGGCCCCGGCAACCCAAGGGTTGCCGGGGCCTCGTCGCGTCAAGGGCGAGTCTTGAAATCGGTTGCACGCCCGTAGGTTGAGCCCTACGGTGCTGAGAAGCCACAACGGTGGCTTTCTCTGAGGGGGGAAACCATGAAGAAGAGTCCGAAGCGACTCGCGGCGGCCGCACTTGCGGTCGTGGCCCTGGTGGGTGCCGCGTGTTCGTCCAACAGCTCGAGCAACGACAGCGGTGGCGGGGGAGCGACAGGCTCGCCGATCAAGCTGGGCCTCGTGGCTACGGTCACCGGAACGGCGGCTCCGCAGTACGGTCAGCCCGTCGTCCAGGCGGTTGACGCTGCGATCAAGCAGGCCAACGCTGCCGGCGGCGTGGCTGGGCACAAGCTCGAGGTGACCGTCTACGACGACGCCACGAACCCGACCCAGATCACCACTGCAGTCCAGAAGGCTGTGGCAGACAAGAACGTGGTCATCATGTCGGTGACCCCGCTGTTCTTCCTCGCCGCCAAGTTCCCCCAGCAGGCCGGCATCCCGGTCGTGGGTAACTCTGACGATGGCACCGAGTGGGGCACCCAGCCGTACACCAACATGTTCGCTTCGAACACCGGTTCGGTCGACCCCTCCTACCCGCCTTCCACGACGGTCGGAAAGATCTTCAAGGACCACGGTGGCACCACGGTGTGCGCATGGGGCTACGGCATCTCGCCGTCCTCGACCTACGGCGCAGCCAACGTGATCTACTCGGGCATGGCCGCTGGCCTCAAGAAGGGTGTCCTCGACACTTCGATCCCCTTCGGCTCGGTTGACTTCACGACGGCCGCTCTTGCGGGCAAGTCCGCAGGCTGTGACTCGCTGCAGCCCACCATGGACCTCAACTCCGACGTGTCGCTGATCACCGCCCTCAAGCAGGCCGGCCAGAACCTCAAGGCCGTCGTCCTTCCCGTGGGCCTCGACCCCGAGACGGTGAACTCCCCTTCGTGGAGCGCCATGCAGGGCGTCTACTTCCAGACCCCGTACCGCCCCGTGCTCGTGGGCAACGCCGGGACCAAGGACCTTCAGGCAGCGATGCTCAAGTACGAGAACCGGCCCACCAGCCAGTTCCCGACCTACGCCATTTACGCCGGTTGGCTCGCCGCTGAGCTGACCATCAAGGGCCTCAAGCTCGCCGGGAACAACCCGACCTCTGCCAGCGTCATCACGGCGCTGCGGGGCGTGACGGACTGGAATGGCAACGGCATCCTCAGCACCACCACCAACTACGCGACGAACTTCGGCAAGGCTGCCAACCCGTCGTGCGGATGGCTCCTGGTCGCTGGGAAGTCCGGCTTCACCATGGTCCAGAATGCACCGGTCTGCGGTGACATCATCTCCGGCAAGTCCGGCAAGGTGGCTCCGTAGTCCTGACCACTTCGGTGTGACGACGAGAGGCCCCGGCGACCAGTGGTCGCCGGGGCCTCGTCGCGTCTCGAGGAGATTGGCCTGAAGAGTCAGGTGGCTGGGGCGACGGTTGCTCTGCCGTGGCTGAGGCAGAGCCGCTCCCCCTGGGTGGCCTCGAAGGCGATCTCAAGGAGCCCGTCGTTGGTGTGGCCCACCTCGTAGATGCTCACAGTGAAGTCGTGGCCGAGGAGCACCGGAGCGCTGAAGCGCACGGCAAGGCGCGTGATCCTTCTTGAGTCACCCTCTGCGGCGAGGCGAGCAACGGCTGCGGTGACGATGCCGAGCGACCCCATGCCCTGGAGGATCATGCCCGGATGGCCCTCTGCCTGCGCGGCCTCGAGCGAGCGCGAGTGCGGAGCACCGTCTCCGGAGGCCTCGAAGTAGGCCTCTCCATGGTCTTCAGGGATGAACAAGGTCTCAGAGCCGAGCAAGTTCGCTCGCGCTGACTCGGGGAACCGATGGTCGGGGAGTGTCTCTCCGCCGGTAATCGTCGTCGAGCCCCCTGGGTAGATGGTCGACCATAGATGGGTGACGAGGGGCATTCCCTCAGGGGTGCGCACCACCAATCGAGCCGTCACCAGCACGCCGGCGGGATTCGTTGAGATCGAGACGAGCTCTGCGTCCCAGACCACCTCTTGGTCGGGAACTGTCTCTTATACACATCTCCGAGCCCACGAGACCAGAGAG
>CAWUMT010000269.1:0-2372 GCA_963923735.1 uncultured Acidimicrobiales bacterium | reverse complement strand
CAGCGTCAGATGTGTATAAGAGACAGGTGGTCAGCTCCCCCCCCCAGCTCGCCACTCGGCTCGAGCCGGTGAGCGGTCGCCCCGGCGTGCTCGCCATGGAGTTGACGTTCCGCCAAGGTGCAGAGTCGCTTCCGGTCGTGGCGCGCCAACTGCTGCGCTCCTTCGCCCCGGCACTGCTCGGCACCGCACTCATCTCCAAGCGAGCCCGACGTGCCCTCGTTGGGGTGGTGCTGCTTGCTGGCCTCGGCCGCTGGCGCTCACAGCGCGCCCGCCTTGACCCGGCTCGGTTCGTTGCCCTCTCCACCCTCGATGATCTTGCCTACTGCTCTGGGCTGTGGCGAGGAGCCATCGAACACCGCTCCCTCACGGCACTGCGGCCGCGCGTGATCAAGAGCGACTGAAGTCCACGATCCCCCGGACGTTCTTACCGGCGGCCAGATCGTCATAGCCCTGCTGGACTTGGTCAAGGGAGTACTCAGTGGTGATGAGCTCATCGATCAGCAGGGAGCCCTGCTCATAGAGCTTGAGCAGCCTCGGGATCTGAACCTTGGGGCTCGCCGAGCCGAACACCGTCCCCATGAGGGTCTGGTTGAACATCGAGAGGGTGAACAGGTCGAGCTGCACGTCGCGTTGGGCTGCCGGAGCGATGGCGGTGGCCACGATGCGGGCGTCCTTCGAGCCCATCTGGCATGCCGGCGCAAGCAGCTCTCCGGTGAGGACCGAGGTGGTGAGGATGACCACGTCGGCCTGACGACCCTGGGTGAGCTCAGCGATCAAGAAGGCTGTCTCGAGCCAGTCACTCGAGCCGTGCGTGGCACCGATGGCCTTGGCCCGCTCCACCTTGGTCGGGTCCGTGTCGAGCACCACCACCGCACTCGCTCCGGCAAGTCGGGCCCCTTGGATCGCACCAGATCCGACACCGCCTGCGCCGATGACCAGCACCACCTCGCCGGGAGCCACCCGTGCACGGTCCACTGCCGAACCGAAGCCCGTCGAGATTCCACAGCTCAGCAGTGCTGCAGCCTTCATCGAGGCTTCGGGGTCGAGCTTGATCAGGGAGGCCTCATTGACGGTGATCTTCTCTGAGAAGGTCCCCAACTGGGTCATGCGGTTGCAGGGAGTGCCCTCGAAGTGATGGCGCCAGGTGAAGTCGGAGAACATCGGGCCGCAAAGGGTGTACATCCCGAGGTCGCAGAGGTGCTGGCGTCCTGAGGCACACCAATGGCAGGTCCCACACGAGGGGATGAAGGACATCGCCACGTGATCGCCAGGGGCGAGGCCACTCACCCCGGGGCCCACGGCTTCGACGACCCCGGCGCCCTCGTGGCCACCGATGACGGGGAACATCGAGCTCAGCCCGAACATCTCGAGGACCTCAGGCGAGGCAGCGATGTCGCCGGTGCGCAGGTGCTCATCGGAATGGCACATCCCTGCGTAGGTCATCGAGACGAGGACCTCGTGGTCGTGGGGCTCGTCGAGGTCGATCTCCTTGGTCTCCCACGGCTGCTCGAGCCCCAGGCACAACGCTGCTCGGACCTTCATCTGCTGCCCCTCCCCTGCCATGCGGGCGCCGCTCCATGCGACCCCTTTGACCCTAGCGAAGGGGCCAGCCTCACATTCGTTCGGGCGCTTCGATCCCCAGCAGACTCAGTCCCTCGGCCAGTGTCGACGCGCTGATCGCACAGAGCGAGAGGCGCGAGGCGCGCACGGCGGGGTCCTCTGCCTTCAAGACAGGGCAGGACTCGTAGAAGGAGGTGAACGCCTGCGCGAGCTCGAAGAGATAGGTGCACAGCTTCGAAGGGCTGTAGGCCTCCAAGGCCGAGTCGACAGCGTCGGGGAAGGCGACCAAGGAACGGGCCAACGCCCGCTCCGCCGGTTCGACGAGTGCCACCGTCCCTGCGATGGCCCCTTCTTCGGCGGCTCGACGGAAGATCGACTTGATCCGAGCGTGCGCATACTGCAGATACGGTCCCGTCGCTCCTTCGAAAGCCAGCATGCGATCCCAATCGAAGATGTAGTCACGCTGGCGATCAGTCGAGAGGTCCGAGAACTTGATGGCTCCCATTGCCACCTGTCTGGCCACCGACTCGAGGTCTTCAGTCGCACCCCGCTCGACGAGCGCAGCCCGCGCACGCTCGATCCCCTCATTGAGGAGATCGGACAACCGGACGGTGTCACCCTCGCGGGTCTTGAACATCTTGCGGTCTTGCCCGAGTACCGAACCGAAGGCCACGTGGATGGCCTCGTGGTCCGCATCGAGCCACCCGGCCATCTTGGCCACGGCGAAGACCATGTCGAAGTGCTGGGCCTGGGGAGCACCCACCACGTAGAGGATCTTGGTCGCTCCTGTCTCTTATACACATCTCCGAGCC
>CAWUMT010000268.1:0-2379 GCA_963923735.1 uncultured Acidimicrobiales bacterium | reverse complement strand
CAGATGTGTATAAGAGACAGGATGAGGCGTGGGCTCAGGACCTCGATTCGAAGCTCATGGCCTCGGTGCGCCTTGCTCGTCGCTGCGCGGAGCCGCTCAGTCGTTCGGATCACGGAGCGATTCTTAATGTGCTTGCGATGGCCGCCAAGGCGCCGACCGGTGGTTCGACACCCTCGTCGGTTTCCCGGGCGGCTGGTCTTGCCCTGACCAAGGCGCTGTCCAAGGAACTCGGCCCGAGCGGCGTGCGGGTCAACGCGGTGCTCATCGGGTTGATCGAATCGGGACAGTGGCAGCGGCGCGCGGCGGCAGCTGGTGCGGACCTCGAAGAGCAGTACGCCTCGATGGGCCGGGACAACCCGATCCCGCTCGGCCGCGTGGGGCGGGCCCAGGAGTTCGGCGATGTCGCCGCCTTCCTGCTCAGCCCGCGTGCCTCCTACGTAAGCGGGGCAGGGATCAACCTTGATGGCGGTCTCAGTCCTGCCTGGTGATCAAAACAAGGTCTCGGGCGCCTGCGCCTCGATGAGCTGCGCGCCGTCGTTGCGGATGTTGCCTACCTCACGACCCACAGGGTGTTCGGCCATCGTCCCTTGAGGAGCCGGGACGAGCAACGGTGCAAGAGCATCGAGTTCGTCGAGCGACGCGGTCAGCCAAAGGTCATGGTGCTCGGGCGCGAGCAGGACCGGCATGCGGTCGTGGATGGGGGCCATGTCCTCATTGGCCGCACAGGTGAGCATGGTCACGCTGCGCAGCGGTGGGGCATCGGGGTCCTCGGGGTGGTGCCAGGTCTCCCAGAGCCCCGCACAGATCACGGGGCCACCGTCGGCGGCAGTGAAGTAGTGCGGCTGGGGCTTGGGCTTGATGGCTCGGTCCCATTCGTAGAAGCCGTCGATGGGGAGCAGGGCTCGACGCACCTTGTAGGCGGCACGGAAGCTTGGCTTCGTGGCCACGGTCTCGGCGCGGGCGTTGAACGTCTTGGTCGAGAACGACAGGTCCTTGGCCCAGGAGGGCACGAGTCCCCATCGGTAGCGATCGAGCACTCGACCGGAGCCGTCATCGGTCACCGCATCGATGCGCTGGGTGGGGCCGAGGTTCCAGGAGGGATGCCCTTCGGGATCGATACCCTCAGCCAGCTCGGCGTCGAGGAGGCGGGCCATGTCTTTGGGGGCACTGAACAGGGCGATGCGACCGCACATGGGGATTGCTCAGGTGTCGAGGGCGTCGATGAGCAGCGAGATCCCCGCCTGGAGCGTGGTCAGCTCCGACGAGGCCTCCTGGCCGAGTCGGGCGACGTCGTCCTCGGTCTGGACGGCAAGGCGAGCGGCGGCGGCAGCGAGCATGAGTTGGAAGGCGCGGATCCACTCCTCGGCCTCGTCCTCGGAGAGCACGGTGGCGAAGGCCGTGGCCACGAAGCGCTCGAGGGGACCTTCGACGGCGAACTGACGCTGGAGCTCGATGAGTGGGTCGTCGTGATCCGCACTCAGGTCGATGGGGCCGAGCAGGCGATGGTGCACGGGGTCACCCATGGTGTTGGCATCGGCCCCGGCTTGCTCGGCTTCGCTGAGCAGCCAGCGACGCAGCTCGTCGGGGAGGTCGACGACGATGCCGTCAGCGCTGCGGCGGAATGGCTCGCTCATGCGCTCGGCTGGATCGTGGCGTGCAGGGCGTAGCCGTGGAGGGCGACGGCGTAAGCAGCAGCCTTCTCCTTCTCGCCGGTCCACACGACGGACTTGCCGTCGTTGTGGACCTCCATAGTGAGTCGCTCGGCCTTGGCCTTGTCGTAGCCGAAGACCTTGCGCAGGACGCGCACGACGAGCGAGATCAGGCTGACCGGATCGTTCCAGAGCACCACGTCCCAGGGGGAGTCGAGGCGCTGGAGGGTGCTGGTACTGCCGCTGAGGCCGGTGTCGGTGCCGTCCACGTCGAACTCCTCGAAGGAAACAGGGGAGTCCAAGTGTGGCACCACGGCCCGGTGGAAGGCGTCACCACCTCTGGCTACTATCGAACATATGTTCGCTTCCTCACCCCCGAAGGCCGTGCTGGGGCGCCGTCCGGTCCTCGATCCTGACCTGCGGCGCCGGGTCGCCCCTGTGGTGCCCGCAGCGGCGCGGACCCTTCCTGTCGGCGAGGCCTTGGCCTCGTTGGTGCCCGGCGGGGCCCTGCGTCGGGGAACCACCACCCTGGTCAGCGCTCCTGCCGGGGCCGGTGGGACCTCGCTGGCGGTGGGGCTCTTGGCCGAGGCCTCGCGAGCGGGACACTGGTGCGCGGCGGTGGGGCTCGCCGACCCCGGGGTCGCAGCGATGGCCGAACTTGGCCTCGACCTGCGTCGAGCCGTCTTCGTGCCGCGCCCCCAGGCGGGGTGGGCCGAGGCAGCGGCAGAAC
>CAWUMT010000267.1:0-2385 GCA_963923735.1 uncultured Acidimicrobiales bacterium | reverse complement strand
CTCGGCGTCGGAGGGGAAGTGGCGATAGACGGTCCGGCGGGAGACGCCGGCGCGTTGGCCCACTGCATCGAAGGTCAATTCGGCCCACTCCCAGGTAGGGCTCTCCAAGGCGATCTCGGCGGCAGCCCGCAGGATCTCCTCCCGGGTGGCCGCCACCCGGGCACGGCGAACCGGAGAGTCGTAAGGTCGCCTGCCTGAGGCGGTTGACACGTCCGTCATATTGGTGTCATCTTAGTGACACCAAATGCCCGGGGGGGCTTCCGCCGACCGGCGGAGAGGGGAGCCGACACCATGCAGTCACCCAACGAGTTCCTTGAAGGAGCCAAGGCCGCCACCGGCCTCGATGACTTCGGCGTCGACACCTTCCGCGAGGGTCTCGAGCGCCTGGTCGATTCGTTGAACAACGAGGCCAAGCTCAACGAGATCGGCGAGATGGTCATCCCGATGATGATCAGCGGCCTGCTTTCCCAGCGACTCATGATCGAGGATTGGTACAAGCGCCACCCCGACATCGATGACGTGCAAATCACCGCACCGTTGATCGGCTTGAGCCTGCCGAGAACGGGCTCGACGGCGCTGAGCGCCTTGCTGGCCGAGGACCCCAACGCTCGCTACCTCCACACCTGGGAGTCCTCTGAGCCGTGCCCGCCGCCGTCGACGGTCGACGGTCTGGACCCTCGGCTTGAGCGGGCCATCGAGAACGACAAGATGCAGGCCGAGGCCATGCCGCGGGTCAAGGACCTCGTGCCGTCGGATCCCGACGGCCCGATGGAGTGTCAGTACCTGATGGGCCTCGACTTCAAGACGCAGGTGTTCCAGGCCTTCGCCGATATCCCCGGGTACGCCGAGTGGTTCTTCTACGAGGCCGATCTCGTGCCCACCTATGAGTACGAGAAGCGCACCCTCAAGCTCCTCAACTGGGGCCAGCCCGAGAAGCCCTGGCGGCTCAAGAGCCCGAGCCACCTTCCCTTCATCGACGCGCTCGACACGGTCTTCCCCGATGCGCGCTACGTCATGACGCATCGGGATCCCTCCCAGGTCATGGTCTCGGTGGCGGACCTCTATGAGGAGTTCCACAAGGTGTACTCCTCCGAATACGACCTGACCTACCTCGCGACAGGGAACATCGAGGTCTGGTCCATGGGCATGGAGCGCACCATGGCGTTCCGCGAGGACCCGGCGCACAACGCCAAGTTCTACGACATCGGCTTCACCGAGATGCAGGCCGATCCCATCGGGCAGGTGCGGGGACTCTACGACTGGCTGGGCGAGGAGGTCACCCCCGAGTTCGAGGCTGGGATGCAGCGCTGGTGGACCGAGTCGAATGCCAAGCGGTCCAAGACCGTCTCCCCCGATCCGTCCTACTTCGGGATGGATCTGGCCGACGTGGCCCCGAAGTTCGCGGCCTACAACGAGAAGACCAAGGAGTGGTTGGGCCGTTGAGGTCCGATCACTCACCATCAATCTGAGCAAAGAGAAGAGGTAGCGACATGTCCAAGGACTTCACCGGTGGCATCCCCATCGATCGCGAGGAGGTGTTCGCCTCGGAGCCGGAGAATCCTGAGATGCGTGACTCGGTCTCCTTCTGGGTGTCTGACGACAAGGGCTACTTCGGCATCCCTCGCATCGGCATCGAAGCCGAGGCTCGTCCGTGGGAGACCCACGGCTATCAGGCCCAGATGGGCTTCTCCGACGGTCGGATCTACCTCGACGTCGGCCAGGGTGCAACGCACTCAGCGTTGGATGAACAGGGTCGGCCGTACATCATCGGTGCAGGACCACTTGCGTTCCAGTGCATCGAACCGTTCACCCGCTGGGTGGCCCGCTATGACGGTGTGATGAAGAGGACCACCGCCGAGGCGCTCACACAGGACGTGAGCTACACCATCGAAGGTGAGATGGTGCCGGTCACTTTCGAGGTCGAGGCCACCATCGCGGCGAATCCCTGGGTACAGGGTGACTTGCTGCCCGAAGCCGCCGCCGCACTCCAAGATGAGGTGGAAGGCGACTTCATGGGCGGCCCTCGCTACGAACAGCTCTTCACGGCCTCTGGGCGAGTCCAGGTCGAGGGGGAGGACTATTCGTTCACCGGGTCAGGTTTGCGTATCCGTCGCCAGGGCATCCGCAACCTCCCCGACTTCTGGGGTCACGCCTGGCAGTCTGCGCTGTTCCCCTCTGGAAAGGGATTCGGCTACATCGCCTACCCTCCTCGCAAGGACGGCAAGCCCACCTTCAACGAGGGCTACATCTGCGAGCCTGGCGGTCCGTTGATCGGTGCCCGGGTGGTCAAGGCCCCGTGGTTGAAGCGGCTGCTCCCCTCGGGTGACGACGTGACGGTCACCCCTGTCTCTTATACACATCTCCGAGCCCACGAGACCAGAGAGG
>CAWUMT010000266.1:0-2392 GCA_963923735.1 uncultured Acidimicrobiales bacterium | reverse complement strand
GCTCGCGCTGACTCGCCGAGGGAAGGCTCCGGGCCGTCAGGTACGCTGGGCTGTCCAACGCCTCTGTAGCTCAGTGGATAGAGCACCGGCCTCCGGAGCCGGGAGCGCAGGTTCGAGTCCTGCCAGGGGCACCAATAATCCGACGGCACCCGAGAATCGCAGCACCCCCTCGGCGGGTGCCGAGGGGGTGCGTCGAACTCATCGAGACGAGGGTGGCCTAGCGCTGTTCGGCAGCCCACTCGTCGTCAAGGATCTTCTGGTACTTGGCGATGGTCGCCTCGAGGCCGGGACCCTGCTTGGTGCCCTTGGGGAAGGTCATCGGCATGTTCTTGTTGCCGTTGATCGTCCCGGCGTCCTCGTAGCGCTGGAGCCCGTCGTAGTCGATCGTGTACTCAGGGATCCGCTCGAGGGCGGTCTGCATGATGGTCTTGAACGACACTCGTGCCAGGTTCGAGCCGATGCAGCGGTGGTTGCCGAGTCCAAAGGCGGCGTGGCGGTTCGGGAACCGGTCGATCTTGAGCACGTCGGGGTCCTCGAAGGCGCGCGGGTCGCGGTTGGGCATCGAGAACGACACCAGAGCGCGCTCGCCAGCCTTGAACTCATAGCCGGCGATCTCCGCGTCCTGGACGATTGAGCGCGCCGTGCCCTGGGAGGGGCTGAAGTAGCGGAGGAACTCCTCGGTGGCGGTGTCCCAGATCCCTGCCTCGCCGCTCAGCAGGCGTGCCTTGTCTTCGGGGTGCTCGGCCAGATAGCGCCAGGTCTCCGAGGTCAGCGCCGTGGTGGTGTCGAATCCGCCGCCCACGATGAGGCCGATGGTGCTGACAATGGCGATGTCCTCAAGTGGCTTGTCGTTGATCTCGGCCTCGATCAGGGCGCGCATGATGCCGGGCCGGGGGTTCGGGCGAGCCTCGGCGAGCAACTCGAAGAAGCGCATCGACATCTGCATGGTGAGCTCGTCGACTCGAGGCCGATCCGGGCTGTCGGGCGGGGTGTAGATCGAGGCGTGCGCCGGCTCGTTGAAGACGACCCAGTCAGCGAGGGGGAAGCCAATCATGGCCATGGTGAGCACGGCGGGAACGACGTTGACCACCTGCTCGACGAAGTCACCCTTGCCGTCCTCGATGATCTCGTCGATCGAGGCGTTGGTGAGCTCTCGGATCATCGGCTCCCAACCGATGACCGCGCCGGGCGAGAGGAAGGAGTTGACGATGCGGCGGTAGGCCAACTGGTCGGGCGGGTCCATCTCCAAGAAGCCGCCGCCGTACTCGGACTGAACGAAGGGGATCGAGATTCCCTTGTACATCGAGTCAGGCTTGCCGACCTCACGGAAGGCCGAGAAGACGTCGGGGCGCTTCTGGAAGGCGCTGGCCTCATCGAGGCCGGTGATCACCCAGTAGCCGCCGTGGCTCTCGGACCAGGCCACCGGGCACTTGGCCCGAGCCTCTGCGGCGATCTCCATCCCGTGCTCGCGGTACTCGGGCGAGTGGTGATCGAACTCGATGACGACCTTCTCAGCCATGCCATCCCCCTCTTGGAATCGAGCCGGTTCCTCCCGGCTGCTCGTCCCGCCACCCTACCGACGTCGGCCCTCGAGCGCTGAACAAGCGTCGTTCACTGGGGTCTCGCGCAGTTCGATGATCCGCCGACCCGCAGGCTCGGGCTCCTAGCCTTGGAACCATGAACCGACGCATGCTTGCCGCACTCGCAGGACTCGCCCTTCTGGGTGCCGCCTGCAGCTCGACCTCCAACACCACGCCGACGACCTCGTCCTCGACGACGAAGCCGACTTCGAGCACGACCTCAACCTCGAAGGGCCCGACCTGGTGCTCGACCGCTCAACTCACCATCAGCGCCGGTGAGCCTTCTGGGGCCGCCGGGCACGTGGTCGTGCCCCTGACCTTCAAGAACACCTCGAGCGCCAACTGCACCACCGGTGGATTCCCCGGCGTCGCCGGGCTCTCTGGCAGCACCCAGGTCCTCCAGGCCACCCGGACTGGTTCAAGTTTCGGCCAGATCATCCTCACCCCTGGCCAATCGGCCACCGCTGAGGTCTCCGCAGTAAACATCCCCTCAGGCACTGCGCAGTCATGCACCAACCTGAGCGGGCTGCTGCTGACCCCACCGAACACCGTGGCCACCGCCCAGCTCACTCTGGTGCTCCCCGGCTGCCCTGGCATGTCGGTGACGGCCCTCAAGGCCTCCTAAAGGGACCCTCAGGATTCCGGTCCTGACTTGGGTTCCGGGCGAGACCCGGGTCTTTAGTCCTTTCCTCTAGGGTGTGGCCGTGGTTTACCAGGACATCGACGACCCAAAGAAGCTCCACGCCATCTTGGACGCCGTCCTCACCCTCGAGGCCGACACCGAGCTGACCGAGCTGTTGCTCCGGGTGGTC
>CAWUMT010000265.1:0-2396 GCA_963923735.1 uncultured Acidimicrobiales bacterium | reverse complement strand
AGCGTCAGATGTGTATAAGAGACAGGGCTACTACGGGGAGCTTGGCGACTCGAGATCTGACGCATCAACGACTCCCGTCACCGTGACGGGGGTCTCAGGTGTGAGCATGATCGCTGCTGGCGACTATCACTCATGCGCTGCGCTTCAGGTCGGCGGCGTCCGCTGCTGGGGCCACAACGACCAGGGCCAGCTCGGAAATGGCAAGCAGGATGGTGGTTTGACCCCTGTGAAGGTGTCGAAGGTGAAGGGTGCAAGCGCCGTCTCTGCCGGCAGCATGTTCAGCTGTGCGACCTTGAATTCCGGCCGAGTCGCTTGCTGGGGCTACAACTTCAACGGACAGACCGGCTCCTCGACCGGTAGCACGATGTTGAAGCCGAACCTTGTGAGCAAGGTCTCAGGAGTTACTTCTCTCTCCACCGGGGATGCCTTCGCCTGCGCAATCGGGACGAAGCATGCGCTCTGGTGCTGGGGATTCAACTTCCATGGCGAGCTCGGTAACGGTTCCTACGGTGGACTGACTGACAAGACGGCCAATCCGGTCAAGGTGCATTTCTAGGACGAGTTTCGACGCCAGAAGATCTCTCTTGATCTTCCTGGACCCTTCATTCAATGAAGTTGCTTCTGCAGCAGGCAGCAATCTCGAGCTTGAACTGGGCTGCCCCGACAAGAACGGGTGTCAGCATCCCACCTTCCTCTGAGAATTGGCGCGGCCAGAGGGTTGAATGGCTCGGGTGATTCGCCCGGAATGTGCTCGATGGGGTGACCGAAGTCCACGCGAAGCGCAGCGAACGGGACGTCCTTTGCGCGGAGTCCTACGCTTGGGCCATGAACGCAGTGCTCATTGCGGGCTTCGCTACCGGCATAGGCCTCATCGTTGCGATCGGCGCCCAGAACGCCTTCGTCCTTCGCCAAGGACTGAGCAGGCAGTACGTCGCTATGGTCGCTTCCATCTGCACGGCCGCAGATGTTCTCCTCATAGCTGCAGGTGTCGGCGGTCTTGGAGGCCTGATTCAACGCCACCTCACCCTGCTTGAGGTCGTCCGCGTCCTTGGCGTCGCCTACCTCGGCGTTATGGCAATTCGGAGCTTCTGGCGAGCGACACGAAACGAACAACTGCTTCCGTCCGAGGGAACCCCACAGTCACGGTTGAGCGTGGTCCTCGCGGTTCTCGGATTCACCTTCCTCAACCCCCACGTCTACCTCGACACCGTCCTCCTGCTCGGAGCGATCGGAGCTACCTACGGCAAGCATCGGTGGTGGTTTGCGCTCGGTGCCTCGTTGGCCAGCTTCTCTTGGTTCTTCGGACTTGCCTTCGGGGCCAGATCTCTCGGCCGGTTCATGTCTAAGCCAATCGCCTGGCGCGTCCTCGATATCGTGATCGGCTTCATCATGATTTCAGTGGCGATCGCCGTCGCCCTCACACCGCTCAGGTAGCCATACGGCACTTCCTGCGCACCAAATCGAGGGGCCGCTGACCAAGCTAGATCGGACACTCAGCGCAGAGCGGACGATTGGCTCTAGGTTCTTGAGAACCATGAGCCTCTGGAAGCGCACTGCTGCGTTTGCCGTCGTTGTCTATGCCTGGGCGTTCTTCCAGAACTTCGTCGTCCCCGCCCTCCCCCTGCTTCGCCAGCACTTCCACTCCAGCGCTGCGTGGACCACATGGGCAGTGTCGGCCTACATCCTGGTGGGCTGCTCACTGACGCCAGTGCTCTCGAAGATCGGCGACCAGTACGGCAAGCGCCGGGTGATCCTCTGGTGCTTGGCCATCTTCATCGGTGCCTCATCGGGAGCGATCACCGCCCCGTCGATCGGCGTCCTGATCGGATTTCGGGCGATCCAAGGCGTGGCGTTGGCCACGTTGCCGCTGAGCTTCGCCATCATCAATGACGAATATCCACCCGAGCGACGTCAGATGGGGCTCGGCGTGGCCACAGGGGCGATGGGGGTAGGAGCGGGAACTGGGCTCGTCATCAGTGGTCTGGTCCTTGACCACCTCAGTTGGCCCTGGCTCTTCGGTATCGCAGATCTCATGGCAGTCGGCGCGTTCGTGATGGTGACTGTGTTCGTTCCTGAGACTCCCCGTGCACCACGCCATGCGCTCGACGTCTGGGGCGCCGTGCTTCTCGTCCTTGGCCTCGCACTATTGCTCCTCGCCATCACCGAGGGGACATCACTCGGATGGTCGAGCTTCATTGTTCTCACTTGCTTTGCAGGAGCGGCGGGATCATTGGGCGTCTGGGGGTTCGTGGAGCACCGCAGCGCTCACCCGCTCGTGGACCTGGCAAGTCTTCGGATTCGCCCCGTGCTCTTCACCAATCTCGCTGCGTTCCTCTCGGGGATCTCGCTCTATGCCGCTTACATCATCCTCCCCGAGCTCGTGCAGATCCCCAGAG
>CAWUMT010000264.1:0-2402 GCA_963923735.1 uncultured Acidimicrobiales bacterium | reverse complement strand
TAAGAGACAGTCTCGTACCACTCGAGAAGGCGATCCTCGAAAGCTGAGAGGCGGAAGAAGTAGTTGTCCTCCTCCATCTCGGTGACCTCGCGGCCATGGACAGGGCACTTGCCCTCCACCAGCTGCTCGGCGGTGTAGTAGTCCTCGCAGGCCACGCAGTAGGGGCCGCGGTAGGTGTCCTTGACGATGTAGCCGTTGTCGTGGATCGTGCTGAGGAACGTGCTCACCGTCTCGTAGTGGCGCTCCTGAGTGGTGCGGATGAAGTCGTCATTGGAGATGTCGAGGACGCCCCAGGCCTCCTCGAACCGCGCCGAGGTTCGATCGGTCCAGTCCCGCGGGGCCACACCGTTCTTCTCCGCAGCTTCGGCCACCTTCTGGCCGTGCTCGTCGGTTCCGGTGAGGAAGAGGACGTCATCGCCCGTGAGGCGGTGCCAGCGGGCGATCGCATCGGCATTGACCGTGCAGTAGGCGTGGCCGAGGTGTGGGACGTCGTTGACGTAGTAGATCGGCGTGGTGATGTAGAAGCGGTCCACTGCTTCAGCGTAATCGTCCGCTGCTGGACTCCCGGGAAGGGCTGGGCTCAGGTACGAGTGATTCGCACCTTCTGGGCTGAGTTGCCTCCGGGGCCCGGCGGGGTGACCTGGATGTCGAAGTCACTTGCACCAGTCGACCACGCCACACTCCGGGCAGACCAACAGGTCCCGAAGTTCCATGCCACCGTCATGGTGCGCGGCGTTCCCACCGTCACCTCTGCATCAGCCGTGAGTTCGCTGTCGGTCGAAGTGAGGTTGTCGCACTTGCCGATTCCCTGCACATTGGGAATGTCCGGGGTGTACTTGAACCCCGCAAGGTCATAGTAGGGAAGGGCGGGATCGGTCACGGTCTCGCCGTCGAAGGCCAGACGCTGGGGCCGATAGAAGGTCAGATACAGCGTCTCGCTCTGGCCCACCGAGATGACCGGCTCGCTCTGGAGCTCTCCGCCCCACCCGTTGGGTGCCGAATTCGCATTCGAGTAGTCAACGTTCGTCATCGACGAGAGGTCGGTGCCATAGGCGACCAGCATCGGATGGGTCACGAAGACGAACCCAGCACTGGAGGTGAACTCGAACTCATTGCCGTCGACAGTGTGGACCTTGATCTGAAAGGCATCCTGCCCCGAGGGAAGGTTGGTGGCATCGAAGGCAAAGCCCGGGCCGAAGGAGTAGCTGCTCCCGCCGCCGCCGCCTTGAGCGCACATCTGTCCCGAACCGATCGACCACTGATAGTCACCTGTCTGACAGGTGTTGAGCAACTCCTGGTAGTCAGCCGGTGCGTAAGAGAGGTTGATGCCTCGCAGGTAGGTGTGGTCCACATTGGAGCCGCAGACGTTGTTGATCGGCGAGAACACCATCGTCATGGTCTGAGAAATTGCCAAGCCTGATCGGGTCGGCGTGGCGTCGAACCGATCTGCAGAACCGTATGCATTGATGGTGCCAGCGAACTTTGGCTGAGTGGCCTTGAAGTTGGTGAAGATGTTGAAGTTCACCGTCGGGCACTCGCTCCCGTTGGCCGCCGAGATGTCGGGGGCTGCCACGGGATTGGGGGTGGAACTGTCGGCCGCGTCGACTTTCACGTCGCCGTCGTCGTTCACGTCGAAGGCGCTCGGGATGCCATCTTGATCCAGGTCGCCACCGATGGTGGCACTGGGGTCGGTGGACGGCGGCGGAGGCGACCCGTCAGCTCGCGCCGCAGTGCGTCGGCCGGCAAGGTTCACGTTGTTGGTGCGGGCCTTGCCGTAAGTCCCCACCCCTCTGGGCTTGCCTGCCTTCGCCTTCGTAGCAGCAGCAGTGGTGGTGTCGGCATCCTGACTGCGAGCCGTTGGCTTAGCCCAACCCTGCACCGTGCTCCCGGCGGCATTCGTTGCCGTGTAGGTCCCGAGCGTGATGGTCGATTGCGTAGAAGCCTTCAGCTTCTCGTAGACCGCGGTGGCCTGGCTCAGCTTCTTCGAGGTCGGGCCCTGCCAACTCAGGACCACGGGGCCGAAGTACTCACCTGAGGAGTTGACCAGTTGGATGGTGGCGCCGGCGATGGAGCTGACCTTGGCCTTCGAAGGCGTCTTCAGGGTGACCAACTGGTTGTTCGAAGCCACCGTCACCGACGACAGCGTCCGTCCCGACTTCGAGAGAAGGACGACCTTCTTGTTCTGTGCCTGCTTGAGGGTGAGCTTGACCGTGTAGATCTTTCCGGCCTCTCGAGGCTGTGCTCCCGCCATCGAGGCCGTCCCCAAAGCACTGGTGGCGACCAGCGTGGTGCTGGCGGCAAGGATCAGAAACCGTCGCTTCATCGGATGCCCCTCTCGGTAATAGCAGAAGCCTACCGATTGCTCACCGGCGGCAACCGGCGGGACTCTCAATTGTCAGGAC
>CAWUMT010000263.1:0-2415 GCA_963923735.1 uncultured Acidimicrobiales bacterium | reverse complement strand
TTCGCCTCGGGATCACCGAGCTCTCGGTCCTGCCGGCTCGTCCGGGCGGACGAGCGAAGTCCGTGGCCACGCTCGGGCCGATCTCCCTGCCCATCTCTGGGGAGATGCGCGCCCAGCGGCTCTTCGGAGAGGGTGCCTTCGACTCCGAGGCCAAGACGCTGCGATTCGCGCTCGAACCCGGCCGATCGAGTGCCGCGGAGCTGCGGGCCCTGCTCGAGGAACTCTCGCCCGCCTCCTGACGAACCAAGGAACATCGCTGGGCTCGCTAGCATCATTCCTCGTGCGTCGTCTCAGCCTCTCCTTCCTCGTCCTCGCCGTCCTGGCGGTCGTCATCGGTCTCTTCGTCGGGGGAGGCATCCCCGCCTCGGCCGCCTCGGTCAACGGTTCGTCGATCAGCCAGAAGTCCTTCGACGATCAGCTCGCCGCGATCAACGGCTCGAAGTCCTTCCTTTGCTACGTGGCGGCCTCTGAGTACGTCAGCTCGAAGGGTGCGAACCAGATCAACTCACCGACCGGTGCGATCAAGGACTCGACCTCGACCGAGCTTGCAGCGTTGTGGCTGAATCAGCGGATCGACGCCCAGATCACCCATGACGCGGTCGCAGCCAAGGGCCTGTTGCCCCTGAGCTCTGAGGCAATGGCGCAGGCCGAGAGCGATCTGACCTCGGTCATGGACAGCGTGCTCCAGCAGTACCAGTGCGGGGTCTCCTCGGGTGCCCAGCTGCTCAACGTGATCCCCAAGTGGTTCGCCTTCCAGCTCATCACCGCCCAGGCCGAGGACGAAGCGCTTCTCAAGGCCTCGAAGTCCTCGGTCCTCAACGATGCGGCCATCAAGGCCTATTACGACCAGCATCAGGGCGACTTCGACACCTACTGCGTCTCGGGGATCCTGGTGGGCACCAAGGCCGAGGCCGAGGATGTCCGGGCCCAGCTCGGCAACGGCCTGTCGTTCACGGACGCCGCCTCGAAGTACTCGAAGGACTCGGCCTCCGCAGCCAAGGGCGGCCAGCTCGGGTGCTTCTCGCCCTCGAGTTCGAGCTATGGCAACGTGGTCAACCTGGTCAAGGACCTGAAGGTGAACGTGCCCTCGGCGCCGACCTCGAACGGTTCGAACGGCTACGTGATCCTCGAGGTGACCTCCCGGACGTCGACGGCGCTCTCGGACGTCGGCACCATCATTCAGCGCACCTTGCTGCGCGATGAGGCACGACGCCTCATCAACGCAGCCAACGTCAACGTGAACCCTCGCTACGGCACGTGGCAGCAGAGCACCCTGGTCTCCCATGTGGTGCCGCCGAATGCGCCGAAGGCCTCGGACCTGCTGAACGTCAAGTCGATCCTGCCGGGCGCCGAAGGGTTCTGAGCCGATGGCCGGCCGCGTGGTGGTGGTCGGCTTGGGTCCCGCAGGGGCCGACCTTCTCTCGGAGTCGGCCCGCACGCGTCTGGCGGACGCCAAGCACGCCATCTTGCGCACGCGGGTCCATCCGGCCGCCGCAGCCTTCGGCGACCTGGCGAGCTACGACGACCGCTACGAGGCCGCTGCGAACTTCGACGAGGTCTATGAGGGGATCGTCGCCGACTTGGTCGCCAGAGCCACTCGCGACGGAGAAGTCGTCTACGCCGTCCCCGGCTCACCGCTCGTGGCCGAGCGCACCGTCGAGCTGCTCCGGGCAGCCGAGGTCGAGCTCGAGATCGTTCCCGCCCTCGGCTTCGCCGATCTGGCCTGGGCGGCGCTCGGGATCGACCCCTTGGCCACCCAGGTGCGCCTGGTCGACGCGACGGACCTCGAGGGTCGCCTCCGAGGCCCCGGCCCGATCCTGCTCACCCAGTGCCACTCACGGTCGGTCCTCTCGGCGGTCAAGCTCTCCGTGGACGTCGACCTCCTCCCTGCGCCACCGCGTGTGGTGCTACTGCACCATCTGGGGCTCCCTGATGCACAGGTCGAGGAGATCGCCTGGGAGGACCTCGACCGCCTCGAGGGCGTCGACCACCTCACCAGCCTCTACGTGCCTGAGCTACGCACGGTGGGATCTGCGGCCGAGGACCTTGTCGACCTCATGCACACCTTGCGCGCCGAGTGCCCGTGGGATCAGAAGCAGAGCCACGCCAGCCTGACCCGCCATCTCCTCGAGGAGGCCTACGAGTCGCTCGAAGCACTTGAGAACCTCGCGCGGGCACTCGAGTCGGGCGACGGCGAGGACGAGGCCTACGCCCACGCCCAAGAGGAGCTCGGCGACCTCGTCTTCCAGGTCGTCTTCCATGCTGAGCTCGCGGCGGAAGAAGGTCGCTTCGATCTGACCCACGTCCTCGATGGGGTGCGCACCAAGCTCATCGGCCGCCACCCTCACGTTTTCGGAGACGTGGTGGCCGAGACCCCTGACGCTGTCTCTTATACACATCTCCGAGCCCACGAGA
>CAWUMT010000262.1:0-2434 GCA_963923735.1 uncultured Acidimicrobiales bacterium | reverse complement strand
CGCTGTTCCCCACCCACCCCCAGTGGCACACCTATTCGGACGCGCTGACCAAGGGGAACCTCGGCATCTACCTGCGGAACTCGGCAATTCAGACCGCCCTGATCGTGATCGGCCAGGTGATCACCTCTGTCCTGGCGGCCTACGCCTTCGCCTTCCTTGAATTCCCCTTCAAGCGGACGATCTTCGTGCTCTTCCTGGCAACCTTGATGGTGCCCTTCGAAGTCACCGTGGCGACCAACTTGACGACGATCTCTTCGCTCGGATGGTTCAACACCTTCCAGGGGCTCTGCGTGCCCTTCTTGGCCTCGGGATTCGGGATCTTCCTCCTCCGTCAAGCCTTCCTCCAGATCCCCCGTGACCTGCGGGAGGCTGCCGTCCTCGATGGCTATGGGCACATGAAGTTCCTCTGGCGGGTCGCCCTCCCGCTTGCTCGCCCCGTGGTGGCCGCACTGGCAGTCTTCAGCTTCCTCACCGCCTGGAACCAGTACCTCTGGCCGCTCCTGGCCACAGGGAACAACAACAACGTCCGCACGGTCCAGATCGGCCTGAAGCAGCTCCTCAACACCCAGTTGGACCAGCTCAACATTTCCTTGGCCGGATCGATCATCGCCATCGTCCCCTTGCTGGTCCTCCTTGTGGTGTTCCAGAAGCAGCTCGTCCGGAGCCTCACCGCAGGTGCCGTGAAGTAGGGAATTTCCTACCCGTCACGTTCAGTCCGAACTCCTGACGCCCAAGAGTGCTAGGAAATCCCCTATGCGAACCATCGTGAAGTCCCTGTCCGTCGCCCTGACTCTCGGGCTCGGAGCCGTCGGCCTGAGCGCCTGCTCCTCGTCCTCAAGCTCCTCTGGTGGCGGTTCGTCGGTCTCCTGTGACAAGTCCGCTCTCGATTCCGCCACCGGAACGGTGGAGCTGAACTTCTGGGAGTCAATGCCTCGTGCCAACGGCGAGGCCCTCAAGGCCCTCACCGACAAGTTCAACGCGTCGCAGACCAAGGTGCACGTGAACCTCGTTGAGCAGCCGACGTATCAGGACACCTTCAACAAGGTGACCTCGGGCCTGTCCACGGGTCAACTCCCCGACATCGCCCAGCTGACCGACACCGACACCCAGGCGGCTATCGACACCAAGGCCTTCATGCCCGTGCAGTCATGCATCACCTCTCAGGGCTACAAGACCTCGGACTTCCTTCCCCGTGCGCTGTCGTACTGGCAGGTCAACCAGACCCAGTGGGCCATGCCCTTCGGCGTGTCCAACCCAGTGCTCTATTACAACAAGAAGGCCTTCAGCGCCGCCGGCATCTCGACGCCTCCCGCAACGCTCGATGCTCTTGTGAGCACCGCCAAGGAGCTCACGGCAAAGAACCAGGGAGGCCTAGGCCTCGTGGAGGACCCCTGGCACTTCGAAACGTGGCTGGCCACCGCGAATGCCATGTACTCGAACAACTCCAACGGACGTACCAGCCGGTCGACTGGCGTGTCGTTCAACACCGCAGTGGGACAGAAGATCTTCTCGAGCATCAATGAGCTCGTGAGTTCTGGTGCTGCCACGACAAATGCCTTCGACGGTGCGAGTCGCTACAACAACCTCCTGGGCGTCGGCTCTGGCAAGTTCTCGATGACCATCGACACCTCAGCCGCACTGGGCACTGTCGAGCAGGTCCTCTCGGGTGGGACGTACCCCAACGTCGAGCTCGGCGTTGCTCCGTTCCCCGTCTACTCCTCTTCGACCCAGGGTGGCGTCCAGCCTGCCGGCAACGGCCTGTGGATCTCGGCGAAGTCCTCGGCGGCCAAGCGCGCTGCTGCGTGGGAGTACATCTCGTTCCTGGACTCCACCCAGTCAATGGCCACCTGGTCTGTCTCGACTGGCTACATCCCGATCCGGACCTCTTCGGCGAACTCCGCCGAGGTCCAGGCACTCTGGACCAAGGACCCCAAGTGGAAGATCGCCTACGACCAGCTGACCAAGGGCGTCGCTGACGCTGCCACCGCAGGTCCCGTCATCGGCCCCTTCAACGCCGTCCACCAGGCGGTCGGCGAGGCCGAAGGTTCGATGTTCGTGAACCACGTCGCTCCCAAGACCGCCCTGAGCACCGCTGCGTCGAAGTCAGATGCGGCTATCTCGGACTACAACCAGCGCCTTGGGGTCAACTGACCTCTGGGTTCGCTAGCCTCGCCCGGTGGCGAGGATCAGTTCATGGCTTGAGGTGTCCGCCAACGCCCTGACCCATCGGGTGAAATCAGGGCTTCGTTTCGCCGTCTGTCTGCTCGGGGTCGACCTCCTCGCGTTGTGGTGCTTTGGGTCAGGGTCCGCGTCGCTGTTCGCCGCCTATGCGGTGGTGTCCCTGCTCTACTTCTGCGACTTCGACGGCAACCTCTCGGAGCGGGCCATCTCGTTCTCTGCAGCTGCAGGGCTGTCTCTTATACACATCTCCGAG
>CAWUMT010000261.1:0-2435 GCA_963923735.1 uncultured Acidimicrobiales bacterium | reverse complement strand
ACCCCCAACCGCCGGTTTTGGAGACCGGTGCTCTACCAATTGAGCCACTGCCCTCAGTGTGCTGCTCGCACCGAGGCCCCCTCTTCGGGGGCCGGAGGTCACCAAATCAGGGGAATACCGATGCTAGCACCGGCCCCTGAGGTGCTCCTAGCGGGTCTCCTTGTGGAGGGTGTGCTTCCGGTCGAACCGGCAGAACTTGTTCATCTCGATCCGCTCGCGATCGTTCAGCTTGTTCTTGGTCGTGATGTAGTTGCGGCGCTTGCAGTCCTGGCACTCCAAGGTGACCTGGACCCGCTTCTCGTTCTTCGCCATGGGTTCTTGTTCCTTCGCTTATTTCCCGGCCTTCTCGACCGATTTGACCTGGTAGCGGAGGCGGGACTCGAACCCGCGACACCACGATTATGAGCCGTGTGCTCTAACCACCTGAGCTACTCCGCCGCAGAGCCCTCGGTGGGGATTGAACCCACGACCCCCTCCTTACCATGGAGGTGCTCTGCCACTGAGCTACAAGGGCGTTGCTTCCCAAGCCTCCGAAGAGGCCGGGTCGCACAGGATAGCCGCACCAGAGGGGTGCTCCGCCAGCCGGGACCGCCACCGCGGGCGGGGTGTCCGGCTCCCCTAGCATCGAGGCCCATGCAGACCCGAGCCGTCGAGATGGCCGATGCCGAGGCCTTGATGGCCATCTACAACCCCGAGGTCCTCGAGACCACGGTGACCTTCGACGTCAATCCCCGGGAGCTGGCCGACCAACAGGCCTGGATCACCGCCCATCAGGGGGCGTTCCCGGGCCTGGTGGCCGTCGGCGAAGGAGTCCCGGGACCTCTCGGGGCCCGCAACGAGCCCCTTGGCGGCTACGCCGGGGTCACCACCTATCGGGACCGGGCCGGCTACACCACGACCGTGGAGTCCTCGGTCTACGTGGCCCGAGAGGCTCGGGGCCTCGGGGTCGGGCGGCGCCTGATGGAGGACCTCATCGAAGCCTGCAAGATTGCCGGGTTCCACGCCATGATCGCCCGGGTGGTCGACCACAACGACGCCTCGATCCGGCTCCACGAGGCGGTGGGGTTCGAGATCATCGGCACTGAGCGTGAGGTGGGCCGCAAGCATGGCCGCTGGCTCGACGTGGTGGTCTTGGAACTCCTGCTCGACTGAGCGGGCAACCGGTTCAGACTGCAGTAGCCCGGCGGCGGGCCACGAGCACCCCTCCGAAGGCCAGAAGGCCCACAGCACCCAGCAGTTCACTGCCAAGCCCTGATCCCGTGTGGGCCAGTCCAGCGGTGGTGGTGGTCGCTTGGGTGGTGGGTGGTGCCGTGGTGGTCACCGGTGTCGCCGACCCGTACATCTCGAGACCGAGGGGTGGAGCACTCGGATCACCGAGCAGATCGATCCAGTCGTTCGAGATGTCGGACCAGAGATAGACGCGGAACCAGACCTGGATGCCAGCGGGGAGCGCACCCAACGAGGAGACGTCCGACTCGATGTTGACCCTTCTATCGGAGTCGACGGTCACCCCGCCTTCAGAGCCCGCCACGTTGGCGGCGAAATTGTCGAGGCTGGTGCGCACGGCGATCGAGATGTGGGACGAGCCCATGTAGGTCACCCCGTGATAGGCGATCGACAGCGGCACGATGACCTCAGAGGCCGGCGCTGCCACAGTGAAGTGGTAGTAGTTCCCGAAGGAATCCTGCGCCTGGGAGCTGACGTTGCTGAACGAAGGGACCTTGCCGGTGTTCGATCCCTCGTTGGCGCACCCGAAGACCGACGCGCAGCTCTGCATGGCGGGGCCGAAGATTGCAGCCTGCGGACCGCTCGCGGCCAGAGAGACATCGGTGTTGTAGACCACGTAGGCCGGCACGTAGGCCGCGAGGAGCGCTGGCTTGGCTCCCGAAGGGACGGCGAACCCAAGGGTGGCGGCTCCGAATGCCATGGTCGAGACAAGGATGCGGATTGCGCGGTTCATGCGCGAGACCCTAATCCAACATCACTTGATCCAGCACAGTGGCCTACAACGCCGAGACGACGTTTCCGGCTCAGGCGGAGGTGGCACCGAGGGCTGGCTCTGCCGATCCCTCGCGCGGGTGGCCGATGGCGGTCCAGCGGCCCAGAGGGGCCACCACGAAGGCCAGCAGGCACAGGAGGGTGACGGCCAGCATCAGCGGATCAGCGTGGAGGAGCTGGGTGACCAGCTCCCGGCCACCGGGCAGGCCGATGAACGGGGAGATCACGGAGAGTCCGATGATCAGGGTCCGGATCCGGCCCGTCGCCACGGGAGCCAGCAGGATCAGGCCCCAAGTGAGGTACCACGGCTGGACCACGGGCGAGAGGATCACGAAGGCCAACAACGTCAGCCCGAGGGCCTTGAGCTGGCCGATCCGGTCTGACTCCTTGCTGTCTCTTATACACATCTGACGCTGCCGACGATACTCCTTGTGTAG
>CAWUMT010000260.1:0-2447 GCA_963923735.1 uncultured Acidimicrobiales bacterium | reverse complement strand
TATAAGAGACAGGTTCTCAGGAACGACACGGCCCACGGACGATCTCCGTTGGGTCGAAATGACCGAAACTGGTCTTAGTCGACTCCGAGTGCGAAGAACTCCTCAATGCTCAGCGCGGATTAGCTGCTCAAAAGGCTCCCAGAAGGCGAGCTGCGGCACCGTGCTCAGGGAATCCAGGCCGGCAGTCCTCGTACATCGCCTCTCCCCTAGCCTTCGGCGATGGTCGAATCCTCCCTTCCTCGAAGCATCGAGGCCGATGACAGCCACACCACTCGCGCCCCGTCAGGCGCCCTGGTGCACCAACGATCTCTTGAGCACAGCGATCGACTTGCCCGCCGGCTCCACGAGGTGGTTCCTGGCAAGGTCTGGACGCTGGTCGGGAACGGCCTCTCGAACCAGTCCTTCGTCCTTGGCCCCGGGGGGGTCATCTGCATCGATACCGGCGAGTCCCGCGAGGAGATGGCGGCGGCCCTCCTCGAGCTGCGACGAGTGTGCACAGCACCTCTGGCTGCCGTCCTCCTCACCCACTTCCACTACGTCGGAGGCACCCTTGCGGCATTCGGCGAGGCCGGCGGGACGCTCCCGGTCTACGGGCATGCCGGCATCGATGGGAACCTCAAGCGAGCCGGCGGCCTCATCGCTCCGACCTATCTGCGCGGCCTCGTCGAGCAGTTCGCCATCTTCCTCCCCGCTGAAGGCCCCGACGCCGCCGAGAACGTGGGGCTCGGCCGGAGCTATCGCGATCCCGCTCATGCACCGCACCAGCCTGGCTACGTCCCGCCCTCCATCACCTTCGACGAGGCCACCCGTCTCGAGGTCGCCGGACTCGAGATCCTGGTCGACCCGGCGCCGAGCGATGCCGACGACTCGGTGACCTACTACTTCCCGTCGCTCGGAGTCGCCGTCCACAACCTGGTCTGGCCTGTGCTCTTCAACGTCTTCGCCATCCGCGGTGAGGAGTACCGCGACCCTCGGGTCCTCGTCGCAGGCATCGACCGCCTCCTGGCCCTGGAGCCTGAGGCGCTCGTCGGCACGCATGGCCCTCCGATAATCGGCGCCGCCGAGGTCCAGCGCCGCGCCACCGCAGCGCGCGATGCCGTGCAGCTGCTCTGGGACCAGACGGTGCGGCTGGCGAACCAGGGCTTGACGGCCAAGGGGATCGCCGAGCGGGTGAGGCTCCCTGGCTCCTTCGACGAGGACTACCTCACCCAGGAGCTCTACGGCCTCGTCGAGCACCACGTCCGCCAGATTCGCTCCGGCCTCTTCGGCTTCTTCGATGGCGAGATCGCGGACCTCCTGCCGCTGCCCGAGGTCGAGCGGCGAGAACGCCTGATCGCCGGCTTCGGTGGCCGCAAGGCCGTGGCCGCGGCCATGGACGAGGCCCTCGCCGAGGAGGACCTCCGCTGGGCGCTCGAGCTCGGCGCCTGGCTCACCGGCACGCCCGGGGCATCCCACGAGGACCGCCTTGCGCTCGCCGATGCGCTACGCCGCGTTGCGCGTCGCACCTCAGCGGCCAACATCCGGAGCTGGTGCCTCACCCATGCGCTTGAGCTCGAGGGGTCCCTCGACCTCTCCTCTCTCCGAAGCCCCAGGATGAGCGCGTTCTCCATTCAGCTTGCACCGCTCGCCGCAACGCTCGAGCAGCTCACCGTGCTCGTGGAGCCCGAGGCCCTGGCGGGTATCGACGCGGTGGTCAGCATCGAAGCTGATGGCGAGACCGGTGCGGTCCACCTGCGGAACGGCATCATTGCGCCGGTCGGGCTGCCAGCGAATCCTGATCTCTCCGTCACCCTTTCCAAGGAGGATCTCGGCCTCCTGCTCTCTGGGCAGAAGGACCTCCCAGACGCAATCGCCCAGGGCGACCTCAGCATCATCGGCGACGAGCGCATCCTCAACGTCCTCTTCGAGGCCTTGGACATCCTGCCCTGAGCCAGCAGGCCCTCGATCATGCAGGCAAGCGCGTTGGTCGAGGGCGCCCATACGCCAGGCTTCGCAAGGAGCGCCGGACCTCGCCAGATGGCGTGAAGCTTCGCGGCATCCAGGAAGGGTGCGGCGCCTCTTCGCAAGTGCCACACTCTGATCATGTCCCCGACTAGGCCGCGCCACGAGGTCACTGAGACCAGCGAGGTAGCCGCCGCGCTTGACGACGCGGCACTGCGGTGGCCCGAAGATGCATCGAACCGGGCAGCGCTCGTTCGACGGCTCCTGGTCGCCGGCCAGGCGGCGCTTCAGCAGGAGCGGAATGCCGCAGCGGAAGCACGCCGCGCCGCAATCATGCGCACCAGCGGTGCGCTCTCAGGTGCCTTTGACGACGGCCACCTCGAGCAGCTCCGAGAGGGTTGGCCCGCTTAATCGTCCTTGCCGCAGGCGTGTCGATCGCCCGCCTTGATGGTGCCGGCCACCACGAGGAAGCGAGTGCGCTCCTCGCAGACTTCGCTAACCAGTCG
>CAWUMT010000259.1:0-2450 GCA_963923735.1 uncultured Acidimicrobiales bacterium | reverse complement strand
CTCGGCCACCCGTCGGGCCACCGCCGGCTCGCTCGCTCCCGCTCCGACGAGTTGGGTGAGCATCTCCTGGGCGAGGCGCTCGAGCTCCGCCCACTCGATGAGCTGCGTGTCAGGCAGCGCGTCGTGGTGGGCGGCGATCGCCCGAAGAGCCTCAGTCGGCGTGGAGGTGAAGACCACAGCAGGAAGGCGCGAGGGGTGGCGTCCACGGCCCTCAGGGTTGGCGACGACCACCTGGGTCCCCTGTGCGAACCACGCCTCCAGCTTCTGGCCCAGCACCTTGGAAGCCGGGGGCGCTCCGGCCAGCACCACCACGTCAGGGCGGAGCAGATCATCGGTGTCGGCACGGAGGATCGGGTCGAAGGCGCTCACGACTCGGCCTCTGCCTCGCAACCCTGAGCGAGGATCGGCCAGCACCGGCCACCCAAGGAGGCGTGCTGCATTCAGGAAGCTTTCAGGATCCTCGATGCCACCGCCGGCGACGATCAGCCCCGTCCCCGCGGTGACCTCGTCGACGGGCATCTCAGGATGGACGCCCACGCTTCGGGGAAGCTCAGTGGCCGGCGGCAGCTCGCCCGGAGTGCCGAGCAGCGGCTCGACGAAGGGAAGGTTGATGTGGACCGGACCGGGGATCGCACCGGTGGCTTCCACGATGAGGCGATGGGCCAGCCGACGCCACTCGTGCTCATCGAGCTCATGGACGAGCCCCGGATCAGTCTCATAACGAGGATGTCCACCGAAGATCCCTCGTTGGATGATCGTCTGAGGGCTCCCCACGCCGTGGAGCTCAGGCGGGCGATCCGCCGTGGCCACGATGAGGGGAACCGTGTCGAACCTCGCCTCGGCGACGCTCGGCCCGAGCTCCGCAGCAGCAGTGCCGGAGGTCACGATGATCAGGACCGGAGTCGCCGTGGCGCGAGCGAGCCCTTGGGCGAAGAACCCTGCCGAGCGCTCATCGAGGCGAACGAAGACCTCAAGCGCCTCGGCAGCGGCCAAGGCCAGTGGGGTCGAGCGGGACCCAGGGCAGATCACCGCATGGCGGACGCCCGAGGCCTTGAGTTCATCGACGAAGGTCGCACAGAAGGTGGCCTGGCGATCTGCGATGGCTACGCTCAACTCTGATGTCCTCTCTGGCGTTTGATGTGCACGGCTCGGGTCCGAGGCTCGTGGCACTCCACGGCTTCACACAGGATGCCTCGCACTGGGACACTCTCGCACCTTGGCTGGGCAAAGGCCGGGAACTCGTCACCGTGGACCTGCCCGGCCACGGCCGATCCTCCGAGGTGGAGCTCGATCTCGAGGGCACCGCACACGAGATCCTCGCCCTCGCCGGAGGGGAGCCAATCGACCTGCTCGGGTACTCCCTCGGGGCTCGAACCGCCCTGGTGGCGGCGCTTGCGGATCCGAGCAGGATCCGACGGCTCATCCTGATCAGCGGGACCGCCGGTATCGAGGATCCGGCCGAACGCTCGCAACGGCGCTCGGCAGACGAGGCCCTCGCCGCGGAGCTCGAAGAGACGCGCGACGTCGAGGGATTCCTGCGGCGCTGGCTCAGTCAACCCATGTTCGAACGCCTCGGTGGTGCGGCGCATCTCGACTCGCGCCTGGCGAACTCTCCCGAGGGCCTCGCCCGGAGCCTGCGCCTGATGGGCACCGGGACGATGGAACCTCGTTGGGGAGTGCTCGGTGACCTCGAGGTCCCCACCCTGGTGCTCGCCGGCACGAAAGACACGAAGTTCGCCGGGCTTGCCCAGCGGCTCAATGCGCAGCTCGCCGCGTCAGCCTTCTCGTTGATCCCCGGTGCGAACCATGCGTGTCATCTCGAATGTCCCGATCGGGTCGGCACCACGATCGCCAGCTGGCTCGCGGGCACCGAGCTCTCGGACTAGGCGATCCACAGGCCGAGGGCCATCAACCCGCCACAGGCGAGTTGCGCCTTCGCCGTGGCCGGGAGCATGGGCAGCAGCGCACGGCCTGAGGCGTCAGAAAGCGCAAGGCGCCAGACGGCCAGGGTCGGAAGCAGACCAATAAGGCCCCAGAGGGCCAGTGGCCGCTGGACACCGACAATGATGATGCCGAGCGCGGCGACGAGGATCGAGCCGACCCAGAGCCATCCTGCTCGATGGCGCCCGAGCCGGACCGCCAACGTGCGCTTGTGCACCACCGTGTCGCCGTCGATGTCGCGCAGGTTGTTGGCCTCGAGCAGGGCTGTGGCGAGCAGTCCCACGGGGATGGCGCAGAGCCAGAGGACCGAGGGAAGTTCGTTGTGCTGGACGAATCCGGAGCCCACGGTGGCGAAGAGCCCGAAGAACACGAAGACGAAGAACTCACCGAGCCCGAGGTAGCCATAGGGCTTGGGGCCACCAGTGTAGAACCACGCTGCGATCACCGCCGCGACTCCGGGGATCACGAGCCACCAGCTGCTCAGCGCGGCCAGCCAGAGGCCACAGCCC
>CAWUMT010000258.1:0-2452 GCA_963923735.1 uncultured Acidimicrobiales bacterium | reverse complement strand
GATTGTGCTTCGTCCCCGAGGTCCTCTCTTCGATGCAGCGGATCCGCAACGCCCGGCGCCTGCGTGGCCGTCCGATCACCGGGCTGGCTGGATGGCGGGGGACTGCGGTACCCGTACTCGAGGACGCGCTGGCTCGATCGGTGGCGTTGGCAGCGTCGATGGGGACGCGAGGCTTCGGCCTCGAGGGCCCCCCTCGGAGCAGCGCCCAGCGGTTCGGATCGCGAGTGCTCCTGGTACTCGGTGGCCCGGTGGTCCTGCTCTCTGGCTACTGCGTCTTGGTCCATGGAGGTCCACTCCCCGCGCCCCTCCTCTTCCTCCTGCTCGGAATCGCCATGGTGGGCGCTGCGGTGGTGCTTGGACCGCGCCGCGCCCAGCGCACTCGCTATCGCCCTGCACCCTTTGGAGTGCGATCGATCGCATGTCTTGGATCTGGATGGGTCGCGGCGCTGTGTTTCGCGTTGCAGCCTGCAGGGGTGCATTGGGCGCCGTACCCATTGGCGTGGCCGCAACTCATGCCGTTGAGCGTCGTCGCAGTAGCCCTTGGTCTGGCTCCAATCCTCCTGCACACCCCTGCGCCCGAACGGGTGGCGTCGCCGCGAGCCCAGGTGACGGCATGATCTCCTTCGATCAGGTGTGGTTCCGCTACGGCGAGGAACAACCCTTCGTCGTGGCAGGGGTCGACCTCAGCGTGGCATCGGGGGAGCTCGCCGTCATCGTTGGACCGACGGGATCGGGGAAGTCCACGATCCTCAGCTTGATGAGTGGGCTGGTGCCGCACTTCTCTGGTGGACAGATCGCCGGCGAGGTTCTCGTGGGGGATCGGCGCATCTCCGAGACACCACCGGCGCAGCTCGCCGGGCTCATCGGTTACGTCGGCCAGGACCCTCAGGCGGGGTTCGTCACTGAGCGGGTCGAAGACGAGCTGGCCTATGCGATGGAGAACCTCGGGGTTGAGCCGATGGCCATGCGTCGCCGAGTCGAAGATGCTCTGGACCTCTTGGACCTCCATGAGCTCCGGCGTGCTCCGCTGCGCACGCTGTCCGGCGGCCAGGCGCAGCGTGTGGCCATCGCCTCGGTGCTCGCTGCGATGCCTCAAGTGCTCATCCTCGACGAACCGACCTCCGCTCTCGACCCGAGTGCGGCCGAAGACGTCCTGCACGGACTCTCTCGGCTTGTCCATGACCTCGACATGACGGTGGTCCTGGCCGAGCATCGCCTCGAGCGGGTTCTTCCCTTCGCGGAGCAGGTCCTCCTGCTTGACGGTGCCGGGGGACTGCGTGGCGGTCCGCCTGAAACGATCATGGAAGACGCACCTCTCGCCCCGCCGTTGATCGAGCTGGGCCGTGCTGCGGGCTGGTCGCCCCTGCCGCTCACCGTGCGCGACGCCCGACGTCGATCGAACGAGCTGATCAGCCGCCTGGCGGACCTGCCTGCGCCCGCATCACCCCCTGAGGGTGATCTGGTGGCCTCGCTCACCCGATCGACGCTCTCCTACGGATCATTCCGAGCGGTCGATCGGGTCAGCCTGGATCTGACGGCGGGCACGATCACTGCGTTGATGGGTCGCAACGGAGCGGGAAAGTCGTCCCTGCTGAGCCTGCTGGCAGGGACGCGTGCGCCCGAGGAAGGTCGTGCCCGGGTGCTTGGCCAGGACCCGCACGGAGCCACGCCTGCAGAGCGCATCTGCCTCGTCGGCTACGTGCCTCAAGAGTCTTACGACCTTCTCTACTGCCAGAGCGTGGACGAGGAGTGCGCCATGGCTGATGAGGAACACCACCTGGACCCGGGCACGACGAGGGCGTTGCTCAACGAGCTCGTGGGTGGCCTCGATGGTGCGATTCACCCCAAGGACCTCTCCGAGGGCCAGCGCCTCGCGCTCGCCCTTGCGGTCGTCCTCGCACCGCGTCCCGCACTGCTGCTGCTCGATGAGCCCACGCGTGGGCTCGACTACGAGGCCAAGCGCGCCCTCATGGTCCTCGTGAAGCGACTCGCCGAGTCGGGTGCTGCACTCGTGCTGGCCACACACGACGTCGAGCTCGTCGCGCAGGTGGCGACGCGCGCGCTGGTGCTGGCCGAAGGAGAGCTCATCGCGGACGGTCCCGCGCGCGAGGTCGTCTGTCACGCGCCAGCGTTCGCCCCCCAGGTGGCCAAGGTGTTACGACCCTTGGAGCTCCTCACCGTCGATGAGGTCCGAGGGGCGCTCGGACGATGAGCATCGCCCGTTCCACACCGATTGCGCTGCGGAGCCACGCGCTCCTTGGTCTGACCACCCTGTTCGGTCTCGCCGCGCTCTGTTGGCCGTTCTTCGTCTCCAGCTCGGGCTCCAGCCACGCCAGCGACGCCCCGTGGCTCCTTCTTGGGCTCGTGCCGCTCCTCCTCAGCCTCTGTGCCGTCGAACTGTCTCGGGGCCGCCTCGATGCGAGAGGGATCGCCGTGCTCGGCATCCTTGCCG
>CAWUMT010000257.1:0-2464 GCA_963923735.1 uncultured Acidimicrobiales bacterium | reverse complement strand
CGCTTGCCGCAGGGGTCCTGAGTGGCTGCGCCGCGCCGGGTCCCCGGGCCGATGGTCGACTCTCGGTGGTCGCCGGGGAGTCTCCCTGGGGTTCGATCGCCGCAGCGGTCGGTGGCCGTCACGTGGCGGTGACCTCCTTGATCTCAACGCCAGGGTCTGACCCTCATGAGTACGTGGCTTCTGCTCCTGCGGCGGCCTCGGTGGCCACGGCGGACGTCGTGGTGGAGAACGGACTCGGGTACGACGCGTTCCTTGATCACCTCGTTGCCACCGGTGGGACCCATGAGCGGGTGGTGGTCAACGCGGCCTCGGTGCTCGGTGTGTCGGGGACCGAGGCAAACCCGCACCTCTTCTATGCCGTCGAGCGCGTGGGCACCGTAGCGGAGGCCATCGCGTCGGCATATTCAAAGGTCGACCCCACTCACCAGCGTGACTACGAGACGAGCCTGAGGAGCTTTCTGGACTCACTCGGCCCTCTGAACGCCCAGGTGACGGCTCTCCGAGCTGCGCATGGTGGTGAAGGCGTGGCGCAGACTGAACGGCTTGCCGGCGACCTATTGGAAGAAGCTGGACTCATCCCGATCGGCCCAGAAGGGTTCTCCCGGGCCATCGAGGAGGGTCGTGAACCCACCGCTGCGGATCGGCACGCGCTCGAGGTGGTCCTCGCAACGCATCGGGTCGTCGCGTTAGTGGTTTCGAGTGGACCGCAGAACACCTCGGTGCGAGAGGTCATCGCCCTCTCCAAGAGCAACGGAATCGGTGTGGTCACCATGTCCGAACTCGTGGTGCCTCAAGGTGCGAGTTACGTCTCGTGGATGCGTGCACAGGTCGGAGCACTCGCCACCGTGGTGGGAGGTGCGCGATGAGTGCGGCCATCGAGCTTGACGGTCTGATCGCTGGCTATGGCTCCCACGCTGTGGTTGGCCCGCTGACCATGGAGATCGAGGCAGGAGAGTTCGTCGCCGTATTGGGTCCGAACGGCTCGGGAAAGACCACGCTGCTTCGGGTGTTGCTCGGCCAGCTCGATCCGCTCGCCGGATCCGTGCGCATCGCAGGCCACGCACCCCACGCACACGGACTTGATGTGGGGTACGTCCCTCAGCACCGGGACTTCGATCCCTCACTCCCGATCCGAGGCCGTGATCTGGTCGAACTCGGCGTCAACGGTCATCGCTGGGGTCTGCCCTGGACGCGAGCGGTCGAACGCAGGGCGGTCGATGAAGCCTTGGCCGTCATCGGGGCCACTGGTTACGCCGATGCTGCACTGGGCATGCTCTCGGGCGGGGAACAGCAGCGCCTTCGGATCGCCCAGGCGCTGCTCGGAGCACCGAAGGTGCTGCTCTGTGATGAGCCACTCCTTGCGCTCGATCCGGCACGCCAGGCCGAGGTGGTCGCACTGATAGACGCGCAGCGTCGCCAAGGCGATGCGGCGGTGCTGTTCGTCACCCATGAGATCAACCCGATCCTGCCGGTGGTCGATCGAGTTCTCTACCTCGTGGGCGGGCGGGCCGCCATCGGAACCCCCGAGGAGGTGCTCACCACCGAGCAGCTGAGTGCGCTCTACGGTGCCGACGTCGAGGTGATTGAGGCGGGTGGTCGCATCTTGGTGGTGGCAGGAGAGGATTCGGCTTCCGACCTCCTCGGCCATCACCACGACCATGATCACGAGGATCACCCATGGGCCTGAGCACGTATCTCTCCCTGCCCTTCGCGTGGCATGCCCTCATCGCCGGAACGCTTATCGCCATCACCTGTGGCGTGATCGGCCCCTTCGTGATCGCCCGCTCGATGTCCTTCGCGGTCCATGGCGCAGCGGAGCTCTCGTTCACCGGTGCCGCTGCGGGCTTGGTCATCGCCTCGAACCCGGTGGCCGGAGCGCTGCTCGGATCGGTCGTGGTGGCTGGCCTCTTCGGCACGCTTGGGGATCGCCCGCGCGAGCGCGATTCGGCGATCGGCGTGGTCCTCGCTGCGGGGTTGGCCCTCGGCGTTCTGCTGTTGTCTCGCTACTCGGGATTTGCCACCGCGGCCACGTCGATCCTGTTCGGTGATCTCTTCGGCATCTCCACCGGTTCGATTCTTCTGTTGGGCATCCTCGCTCTCGGCGTGTTGGCAGTGATGGTGATGATCGCCCGACCGCTTCTTCTGGCCTCCGTCGATCCGGATCTCGCGCAGGCCCGGGGAGTTCCGGTCAAGCTCCTCAGCTTCGTCTTCCTGCTGGTCCTCGCCCTCACGGTCTCCGAAGCCGCCCAAGTGGTGGGCACGCTGCTCGTGCTCTCTCTGGCAATCACCCCCGCAGCCACGGCGCGCCAGTTGGTGCTCTCTCCCTTGAAGGTCGGGGGACTCTCGATTCTCCTGGCCGTGGTGGCCACTGACGGAGGAATCATCTTGGCCCTGGCCAACCCCTCAGTGCCGCCCACGGTCTTCGTCTGTGCACTGACTGTCTCTTATACACACTCCGAGCCCA
>CAWUMT010000256.1:0-2465 GCA_963923735.1 uncultured Acidimicrobiales bacterium | reverse complement strand
GTATCGTCGGCAGCGTCAGATGTGTATAAGAGACAGGTGCTTGAGCGAGGTCAGCGGCGCCGCACCGGTGCCTCCGTCGTACCCTGAGATGAGGACGACCTCGGAATGCGCCTTGGCCACTCCTGCGGCCACGGTGCCCACACCGACCTCGGCGACGAGCTTCACGTGGATCCGCGCCGTGGGGTTGGCGCTCTTGAGGTCGTGGATGAGCTGGGCGAGGTCCTCGATCGAATAGATGTCGTGGTGCGGAGGTGGCGAGATCAGTCCCACCCCGGGCGTCGAGTGACGGGTCTTGGCGATCCACGGCGAGACCTTGTGGCCGGGAAGCTGTCCTCCCTCACCCGGCTTGGCGCCCTGGGCGATCTTGATCTGGATGTCGTCAGAGTTCGCGAGGTACTCCGCCGTGACGCCGAATCGGCCTGAGGCGACCTGCTTGATCGCCGAGCGCCGCAGATCACCGTTCTCGTCAGGAGTGAATCGATCCGGGTCCTCGCCTCCCTCGCCGGTGTTGGAGCGACCGCCGAGACGGTTCATGGCGATGGCGAGCGTCTCGTGCGCCTCTCCGGAGATCGATCCGTAGGACATCGCTCCGGTGTTGAAGCGCTTCACGATCTCCGAGACCGACTCGACCTGGTCGATGTCGATCGCGCTGACAGCCTCGGTCTTCAAGCGGAGCAGACCACGTAGGGTGGCCAGCTTCACTGCCTGATCATCGACCAGTGAGGTGTACTCCTTGAAGATGTCGTAGCGCTTCGACCGAGTGCCGTGCTGGAGCTTGTAGACCGTCTTGGGGTTGAAGAGGTGCACCTCCCCCTCTCGACGCCACTTGTACTCCCCGCCGACGCTGAGCTCGCGGTGAGCGCGCTCGCTCGGGCGGTCCAGATGAGCTTCTTGGTGGCGAGCGAGCACCTCAAGGGCAAGCGTCGTGAGGTCGACGCCACCGATTCGGCTGACGGTGCCGGTGAAGAACCGATCGATGACGGAACGGTCGATGCCGATGGCCTCGAAGATCTGGGCACCGGTGTAGGAGGCAACCGTCGAGACGCCCATCTTCGACATGATCTTGAGGACACCCTTGGAGGCTGCCTTGATGAAGTTCTGCTTCGCTGAGCGCGGGGTGACGCCTTCGAGCTGTCCGGTTGCAATCAGGTCGTCGATGGAGTCGAACGCCATGTAGGGACTCACGGCGGCTGCGCCGTACCCGAGAAGCAGGGCCATGTGGTGCACTTCGCGTGCATCACCAGACTCGACGACGAGCCCAGCCATGGTCCGCTCCTTCTCGCGGATCAGGTGCTGGTGGACGGCGGCAGTCAACAGCAGGGACGGGATCGGAGCCGACTCTGCCGAGGAGTTCCGGTCCGAGAGCACGATGATGTTGGCCCCGTCTCGGATCGCTGCAGACACCGAGCAGCAGATCTCGTCGAGTGCGTGGCCCAACAGCTGACCCGCATCCTGTCCGGGCTTGGGCACTGGGAAGAGGCCGTCGACGACGAAGGACTTGAAGCCTGGGGTCTCTCCGCCCTCGTTCACGTAGAGGAGCTTGGCCAGATCCTCTCGGCTGAGGAGGGGCTTGGGGACGACGATGGTGTGGCAGGACTCCGGCTTCGGCTCAAGCAGGTTCCGCTCGGGTCCGATCGAGTTGGACAGGGCCGTGACCAACTCCTCTCGGATTGCATCGAGAGGAGGGTTCGTGACCTGAGCGAAGAGCTGGGTGAAGTAGTCGAAGAGCAGGCGCGGGCGCTCGGAGAGCACAGCCACCGGAGTGTCCGAGCCCATCGAGCCGATCGGCTCCTCGCCGTTGGTGGCCATCGGGCCCACGATCATCCGGAGCTCTTCGGTCGTGTAGCCGAACAGACGCTGGTGACTCACGACCGACGCGTGCTGCGGCGTGAGCATCTTGCGCTCGGGGAGGTCCTCGATGGGAACGCGATTGGCCTCGAGCCATTCGCCGTAGGGGTGTTCTGCTGCGAGCTCCGCCTTGATCTCGTCGTCACCGATGATCCGGCCCTCACGGGTGTCGATGAGGAGCATCCGTCCGGGCTCAAGCCGCCCCTTCTCGAGGACGTTGCTCGGTTCGACGTCCAGCACGCCGACCTCAGAGGCGAAGATCACCCGGTCATCGGCCGTCACCCAGTAGCGAGCCGGCCGCAGGCCATTGCGGTCGAGCACGGCGCCGATCACGGTGCCGTCAGTGAAGGCGACGTCGGCCGGACCGTCCCATGCCTCCATGAGGCAGGAGTGGTACTCATAGAAGGCACGGCGAGCGGGATCCATGCCCGGGTTGTGCTCCCAGGCCTCGGGGATCATCATCAGAACGGCGTGCGGCAACGAACGGCCACCGAGGTGCAGCAGCTCGAGGACCTCGTCGAAGCTTGCGGAGTCTGATCCGCCGGGCGTGCAGATCGGGAAGAGCCGATCGAGGTTCCCGCTGTCTCTTATACACATCTGACGCTGCCGACGATACT
>CAWUMT010000255.1:0-2488 GCA_963923735.1 uncultured Acidimicrobiales bacterium | reverse complement strand
GCGTATCGGCGCGAGAAGTTGGTCGAGACCATGGGCAAGGCGGCGGAGGCCTACGAGCGGCATCGCTACGAAGAGGCCTCCCGGCTCGCCTCGAGACTGGCCGAGGCCGTACCTGAGGTGGCCGCGGTACGCGAGCTCGCTGGACTCTCTGCGTATCGAGCGGGACTCTTCGGCCCCGCAGGCAAGCACCTCGAGGCTTATCGGGAGCTCGCCCAGGATCCGGACTACCTGCCCCTGGAGATGGACGCGGCGCGTGCGAGGGGTCGGCGGACCAAGGTGGCCGAGCTCTTCGAGGAGCTGCGTGGTGAGTCGCCGGATCCCGACACGCTGGCCGAAGGCCGCATCGTGCTCGCCGCCTCCCTGGCGGACCGGGCGAAGCTGGCCGAGGCGATCGAATTGCTCGAATCCGCCGGTGCGGCCAAGCCCCGTAGGAACCCCGGGGAGCGCCACCTGCGCCAGTGGTACCTGCTCGGCGACCTCTACGACAAGAGCGGCGACGTGCCGCGAGCCAGAGGGTTCTTCGAGATGGTGGCCTCGGTGGATGCCACGGCCTATGACGTGCCTGAGCGCCTCGCCGATCTCGGCGGTGCACGTCCGGGGCGCACCCGACGCTCGAAGTAGGGGCTTGCGGTCCTGATTCCAAGGGGCAGGGTGAGCGGGGGAGTAGATTCGCCCCATGGATCTCGCACAACTTCTCGGCGCTGACGCCGACAGCCTCCTGACCCACAAGGCCATCCTCCCCAAGGAGCGCCTCGTGCTCCCCGGCCCCGACTTCATCGACCGGGTCTTCTGCCAGACCGACCGCTCGGCGTCCGTGCTGCGGTCCCTCGGCGACCTCTACAACCACGGACGCCTCGGCGGGACGGGCTACCTCTCGATCCTTCCCGTCGACCAGGGCATCGAGCACTCGGCGGCGGCTTCGTTCGCCAAGAACCCCGACTACTTTGATCCGGCCAACATCTGCGAGCTGGCCATCGCCGCAGACTGCTCGGCGGTGGCCACCACGCTCGGCGTCCTCGGGGCCGTCTCACGGCGCTACGTGCACAAGATCCCCTTCATCGTGAAGCTCAACCACAACGACTTCCTCCACTACCCCAACACCTATGACCAGATCTCGTTCTCCACGGTCCAGCAGGCCTCGGACCTCGGTGCGGTCGGCGTGGGGGCCACCATCTACTTCGGCTCGCCCGAGTCCGATCGCCAGCTCGTCGAGATCTCCCAGGCCTTCGCCGAGGCACACCGCCTCGGGATGTTCACCGTCCTGTGGTGCTACCTGCGCAACCCGGGCTTCAAGAAGGACGGGACCGACTACCACGTCGCTGCGGACCTCACCGGACAGGCCAACCATCTGGGCGTCACCATCGAGGCCGACATCATCAAGCAGAAGCAGCCTGAGAACAACGGTGGCTACAACGCCATCGACTTCGGCAAGACCGATGCACGGGTCTACTCCGAGTTGACCACGGACCACCCCATCGACCTGACGCGCTGGCAGGTGGCCAACTGCTACGCCGGACGCATGGGCCTGATCAACTCGGGCGGCGAGTCCAAGGGCGACGGCGACCTCGCCCAGGCCGTCCGCACCGCAGTGATCAACAAGCGCGCCGGAGGCCAGGGCCTCATCGTGGGTCGCAAGGCCTTCCAGCGTCCTCGTGACGAGGGAGCGGCGCTGATCCACGCCATCCAGGACGTCTATCTCGACGCCTCGGTCACCATCGCCTGAGTTCGGCCTCCCAAGACCGGGCTCGAGCCACGCCGCTCCTACCCTGAGGCTCCGCAGGGAGTTTGAGCCTGCCGACTAGGATCTTCCCTCGGTGTCACATGGCGCCGAGGCGGAGAGGAAGAGCCTGAGCATGGCGGAATTGGCCACGGAGAAGATCGACAGAGTCGTCGTCCGGTTCGCTGGAGACTCCGGTGACGGCATGCAGCTCACCGGTGACCGGTTCACCCAGGTCTCCGCCGTCCTCGGCAACGACCTCGCCACCTTCCCGGACTACCCCGCAGAGATCCGTGCCCCAGCCGGCACCTTGGGCGGCGTCTCCTCCTTCCAGGTTCACATCTCGGACCACGACATCTCCACCCACGGCGACAGCCCCAACGTGCTCGTGGCGATGAATCCTGCAGGTCTTCGAGCCAACGTCGCCGCCCTTGAGCGCGGCTCGACGATCATCGTCAACTCGGACTCCTTCGAAGAGCGCGACCTTGCCAAGGCCGGCTACGCCTCCGACCCGCGCAACGACGGTTCTCTCTCAGACTTCGAGGTCTTCGAAGTCCCCATGACCTCGATCACCCAGGAGGTCTGCAAGGAGGCCGGCGTCAAGCCCCGTGACGCGGAGCGCTCCAAGAACTTCTTCGCATTGGGCCTCATCTCGTGGCTGTACACCCGCCCCATCGACGCCACGCTCGAGTGGATCGAAGCCCGGTTCGGTAAGACCCCCCAGGTGGCCGAGGCCAACACCCGGGCCTTCCGTGCGGGCTACGACTTCGG
>CAWUMT010000254.1:0-2490 GCA_963923735.1 uncultured Acidimicrobiales bacterium | reverse complement strand
TCTCATCGAGGTGACTGAAGATGCCGTCAAGGTCTCCATACGCGTTGAGCAGCTTTGCGGCCGTCTTCTCCCCGACGCCCGGGACCCCGGGAAGGTTGTCGGACGGGTCGCCTCGAAGCGCCGCCAGCATCGGATAGCGCTTGGCGTCGAGGCCGGTGCGCTCCAAGATCCCTGCCTCGTCGTAGAGCGCATAGTCCGAGACGCCCCGCTTGTTGTAGAGCACGCGCACGTGCGGGTCCTCGACGAGTTGGAAGCAGTCGCGATCCCCGGTGACCACCACCACGTCGCCGCCTTCGTCGCGACGCACCGAGGCCAACGTGGCCAGGACATCGTCGGCTTCGTAGCCCTCGAGTGCGACGAGGGGGATCCCGAGCACCCCGACGAGCTCTCGGATCAGATCGAACTGAGGGAGGAGCTCTTCAGGGGTCTCTCCGCGACCGCCCTTGTAGTCATCGACGAGCTCGTCTCGGAAGGTCCCGCCGGGGAGGTCGAAGGCGACCGCGAGCCCAGAGGGGCTGTGGTCGCGGACCATCGACAGCAGCATCGAGGCGAAGCCGTGGACAGCATTGGTGACGAGTCCGTCCGAGGTCGCCAGGTCCGGAGGGAGCGCGTAGAAGGCTCGGAAGGCCAGCGACATCCCGTCGAGCAGGAAGAGCGAGCCAGGACGCTCTTCGGCCATCAGGGGGTGAGCGTTCCCTCGACGATGGCGGTGGCCACGTCGCGCATGCGTGCCCGGGTCTTCATGGCGGTCTGCTGGATGAAGGAGAAGGCCTCGGCCTCGTCCATGCCGTGCGCGTCGATCAACAGCGCCTTGGCCTGATCCACCAGGCGGCGGGTCTCGAGCTTGTCCTCTGCGGCAGCACCGAGATCATCCTCGATCGCCAGCGCGCGCTCCTCGCGTGCGGCATTGAGCACGGCCTCGACAGCGGGAATGAGCTCGGCCTTGCGGAAGGGCTTGATCAGATACGCCGACACGCCTGCATCGCGCGCCTGTTCAATGAGGTCACGCTGGGAGAAGGCCGTGAGAAGAAGGACCGCCAGATCATGCTCGGCCACGATGGTCCGTGCGGCCTCGATACCATCGAGCCCCGGCATCTTGACGTCCAGGATCGCCAGGTCAGGCTGATGCTGGGCGACGAGCTCGATTGCCTCATCGCCACGTCCCGTCTCGGCGACGACCTCGTAGCCGGCTTCCTCGAGGATCTCCTTGAGATCGAGACGAATGATGGCCTCGTCGTCGGCGATCACCACACGAGCGGCCATCAGCTGGCCACCTCGACGCTCAGGTGGCCGAGGAGCTCATCGCGTTCGGATTCGCAGCGAACCAACTGGTCGAGGTAGTCCGCACGTGCCCGGTGAGCCAGCTCGGCATGGCGAGCAGCCTCGGCGTGCTCCTTGACCGCCAGAGGCGTCTCCGAGACGATCGCACGCACCCGAAGCTCCTCGGCCTCGGCATCCACGGCCTCGATCTGCTCATCGAGCACCGCCACCTCGGCGCGCAGGGTGACCACACGGGCCTGAAGGTCCTGGATCTTTCGGCGAAGGGCTGCCTGTCTCACGGGCAGGAGTCTACGCAGCCTCAGGACACCGGCCTCCGGGGGGTCCCGGGACCCTCGTCATCGGGACCACGAGGCCATCACCCCATGGGTTCCCGTGGGCCACGGCCCAACGCCACTCGCGTCCCAGAGGGTCTGGAGGCCGCCAGAGGGGGAACTCAGGCCGCAGGGGTCGTGTCGTAGATAGGTTGACGGGCTTGCCACGTCGGAGACAAGGCGGGCACCCTCTCGAGCCGCAAGGGCTCCGAGATAGGCACGTCCGAGGCCCGCCTCAAAGAGCCCTCCCATGAACCATGAAGCACCACCGCGCTCTGCGATCTGCTGACAGGCCAAGGTCTGGCGCAGCCCGCCGAGGCGCGCAGGCTTGAGACAGAGCACCTGGGCGGCCTCGTAACGAAGGGCATCGGCGGCGTGCCGAGGAGTCTGGACTGACTCATCGAGGCAGATCGGGGTGGACATCTGCGACGCGAGCTGTGCGGTGGTGGCGAAGTCACGGCCTGCGAGCGGCTCTTCGACGCACGCCAGATCGAACGCGTCGAGCTCGATCAGCTCGTTCGCTTCGGCCATCGTGAACGACCCGTTGGCGTCAGCCTGCAGGGCCACCTGTGGGAACGCTGATCGCACTACCCCGATCACCGACGTGGCGTTGCCCGGGCTGATCTTGACTCGCAGCCGACTCGCCCCCTGCTCAAGCAGCGCAGTGCCTTGGCGCACGGTGGCCTCGAGGTCGTGCTCGGGTGCCAGGCCGAGGAGCCCTCCGAAGGGTACGGCGCTCGTCTCGACGCCGAGCCACTGGCGCAGCGGGCGCTGCGAACGACGAAGCTCTGCGTCAAGGACCGCCATCTCGATGCCCGCAGCGCACACCCGGTCGAGCGGTGAGTTCGAACCGAGCAGGGCGATGGCCTCGGAGCCTGGGCACTGTCCGTCACGTGCG
>CAWUMT010000253.1:0-2491 GCA_963923735.1 uncultured Acidimicrobiales bacterium | reverse complement strand
GATAGGGAAGCAGCTCGCCGATCATCGGGCGCATCTGGACCATGGCCGTGTCGCTCACCGCGCCCTCGAAGCCGCGGTAGCCGCCGCGTTCGGTGATGTAGCGGGAGAGAAAGGCCAGGTAGTGCGACTCAGGTGTCAGGTGGTCCCTGAGGGAGCGGACGTAGATGCCTACGAGATCTTCGATGCTCGCCTCGCGACCTTCGGCGAGCAGGTGCTCGAGCATCTCGGCCCGGCGCAGCCGGCTCTCGGTGGCCCGATAGGTCAACAGGGCCCGGAGCAGTTCGTCGCGGTCACCGAAGTGGTACTGAACTGCCACGTTGTTGCGCTGGCCGGCCGCCAGGCCGATCTCGCGAAGAGGGACGGCCTCGACCCCGCGCTCTGCGAAGAGCTGCTCTGCGGCCAGAAGGATGCTCAGGCGGGTGGCGTCCCCGCGGGAGTTCGGGCGATCCCGCAGCGGATTGGCAGGCGGCTGCGAGGTGGTGGCGGTGGCCATGGCCGAAGCGTACCGCTGCGTCGCCAAGGTCCCTTGATGGAATCAAGGCAATGTGCTTAGGTTTGCTCGAAGCGTCGTGTGACGGGGGGAGTGCCATGAACATCGAAGACCTAATCCTGGTGAGCGTGGACGACCACATCATCGAACCGCCCGACATGTTCGAGGGCCGCCTGCCGGCGAAGTACCAGGAGGCTGCGCCGAAGTTCCTCCGCAAGGACGACGGCACCATGGCCTGGCTCTACGAGGGAGTCGAGATCCCCAACATCGCCGTCAACGCGGTCTCGGGTCGACCCAAGGAGGAGTACGGCTTCGAGCCCGTCTCCATCGAGGAACTGCGCGAAGGCTGCTACGACGTCGAGGCGCGGGTCAAGGACATGGACGCCAACGGCGTGCTCGGCTCGATGTGCTTTCCCTCCTTCGTTCGCTTCTGCGGCCAGCTCTTCTTGGAGAACGGTGAGCGTGAGCAGTCCGCGGCCATGGTGCGGGCCTACAACGACTGGCACGTCGACGCCTGGTGCGGCGCCCACCCCGAGCGTTTCATTCCCCTCGGCCTGCCGATCCTGTGGGATCCCGAGGCCTCCGCCGCCGAGGTGCGCCGGCTCGCCGCCAAGGGCTGTCACGCGGTGAGCTTCACCTCGGGGCCGGTGGCCTTGGGGCTCCCCAGCCTCTACACGGACCACTGGGATCCGTTCTTCGCCGCCTGCCTCGAGACCGACACGGTGATCGCCATGCACCTGGGTTCCGACTCACGCTCCCCGCGCACCGCGCCTGAGGCCCCGATCGAGATGATCTACTCGCTCTCCCCCATCGGGCTCATCGAGGCGGCCACCGACCTCGTGTGGAGTCCGATCTTCAAGAAGTTCCCCGGCCTGACGGTCGCGCTCTCCGAAGGCGGGATCGGATGGATGCCCTACTTCCTCGAGCGCATCGACTACATCTGGTCGCACACCCAGCACTGGACGGGCACCGACCTCGACGGCAAGCTCCCCTCAGAGGTGTTCAAGGAGAACGTGGTCACCTGCTTCGTGGATGACACCGTGGGGATTGAGAACCGCGCGCACCTCAATCTCGATCGGATCACCTGGGAGTGCGACTACCCCCACTCGGACTCGACCTGGCCGTTCTCCCCCGAACGCCTCATGCCCCAGTTCGAGGGCCTGAGTGATGCCGAGATCAACAAGGTGACTCACGAGAACGCCATGACCCTGTTCTCCTACGACCCCTTCGGCACCCTCCCGAAGAGCCAGGCCACGGTCGGTGCGCTGCGCACACGGGTGCCCGACTGGGACGTGAGCATCAAGCCCACCGCCCACCTCCGGCCTGTGGGGGTCTGATCCCTGGGCCGAGCCGCCCCGAGGCTCAGAAGCTGAAGGGCAGGTGGTGATAGCCCCGCACGGTGCTCGTGTGGAGCCGCACGGCGTTGTCGTAGTCGATCTCCCAGTCGGGGATCTTGTTCAACAGCTCATCGAGGGCGATGCGGCCCTCCAGGCGAGCGAGCGAGGCACCGAGGCAGAAGTGCACGCCGAGGCCGAAGGAGAGGTGTCGGTCCGTGGGCCGGGTGATGTCGTAGCGATCCGAGTCCTCATAGACCCGATCGTCCCGACCCGCCGAACCGGTCAGGGCCAACAGGCGCGTGCCGACGGGCAACGTGGTGCCGTAGAACTCGACCTCCTCGGCGACGTAACGCGCCTGGACGGCAGAGGGCGGCTCATAGCGCAGGGTCTCCTCCACGCAGCCGTGCAGCAGCGAGCGGTCCGAAGCCAGCAATCTGCGCTGGTCGGGGTTGCGCTCGAGCAGCACGGCGGCCCAGCCGAGCATCCGGGCCACCGTCTCGGTGCCGGCCGCAGTGATCTCGTTGACGAAGGCCACGATGTGATCGGGGCCGAGTCGCTGGGGGCCCTCACCGTCGTCGAAGTCCATCTCCACCGAGACGAGCGCCGACATGAGGTCATCCTTGGGGTTCTTGATGCGCTCGTCACGGAGGTTCGAGAGGTACTC
>CAWUMT010000252.1:0-2493 GCA_963923735.1 uncultured Acidimicrobiales bacterium | reverse complement strand
GGCCCGCCGCCCGCACCGCTGCTCGGCGGGCCAACGCCTCATGGGCCACCTTGCCTGAGGCGAGGACCACCCGGGTGACCGCCGATGGGTCAGCCTCAGGATCGCCGAGCACCGGTTCGAAGCGGCCCGAGGTGAACGCGGAGAGCGGTGAGCGGGTCGTCTCGGCACGGAGCAGGGACTTGGGCGTCATCACGATGAGCGGGATCTGTCGTGGCCGCCGCACCTGTGCGCGGAGCAGATGGAAGTACTGCGCTGCGCTCGAGGGGACCACCACGCGCAGGTTGTTGCGCGCACTCAGGGACAAGAACCGCTCGATCCGACCACTTGAGTGCTCAGGACCTTGGCCCTCATAGCCATGAGGAAGCAGCATGACGAGGCCGTCGAACTGCCCCCACTTGTCCTCCGCCGCCACGAGGAAGTTGTCGATGATGATCTCCGCGCCGTTCGTGAAGTCACCGAACTGCGCTTCCCACAGCGTGAGCACCTCAGGTGCCTCGACGGAGTAGCCGTACTCGAATCCGACCACCGCGTACTCGCTGAGGAGCGAGTCACGAATGGTGAAGCGTGCCCGGCCGTCTCCGACGGTGGTCAGCGGCACGTATTCGTCGCCGTTGGCGTAGTCGATCAGTGCTGCGTGTCGGTGGGAGAACGTGCCACGTCGCGAGTCCTGTCCAGTGAGGCGGACCGAGGTCCCCTCCTCGAGGAGCGAACCGAAGGCGAGGGCCTCGGCCAAGGCCCAGTCGACCTGTCCTGAAGCGAGGAGCTCGGCACGCTGGGTGAACTGGCGGACGAGCTTGGGGTGGATGGTGAACCCCTCGGGTGCGCGCATCGTGATGGCGGCAAGCGCTTCAAGTCGAGTCGCCTCCACCCCAGTGGCGGGAGCCGCAGGGTCCTCAGGGATCTCATGGTCAGGAGGCGCCTCAAGCGTCGGTGCCTCTCGCTCTCGAACCTCGTCGAGCGCAGCCTGCAGCTTGGCATTGAAGTCGTCGAGTGCGACCTCGGCCTGTTCGAGGGTGATGTCACCCCGGCGGACCAGCGTCTCGGTATAGAGCTTGCGCACCGAGCGCTTGTTGTCGATGCGCTGGTACATCAGCGGCTGGGTGTAGCTCGGGTCGTCGCCCTCATTGTGCCCATGGAGCCGGTAACAGACCAGATCGATCACCACGTCCTTGTGGAATCGCTCACGGAAGGCGAAGGCGAGGCGGGCCACACGCACGCAGGCCTCGGGGTCGTCGCCGTTGACGTGGAAGATCGGTGCCTGGATCATCTTGGCCACGTCGGTCGGATAAAAGGTCGACCGAGCAGAACCGGGGGCCGTGGTGAAGCCCACCTGGTTGTTGATGACCACGTGGACGGTGCCGCCGACCCGATAGCCCGAGAGGGCCGAGAGGTTCAGGGTCTCCGCCACCACTCCCTGGCCGGCGAAGGCTGCGTCACCATGGACGAGGATGGGGAGGACCGGATAGCGCTCGGAGCGTGCTGCGATGCCAGCGGGGGTCCCGTCAGAGGGATCGACCAGGCGATCCTGCTTGGCGCGGGCGATGCCCTCGACCACCGGCGAGACCGCCTCGAGGTGCGAGGGGTTCGAGGCCATCGTGACGGCCACCGTCCGGCCGGATCGACCCGTGAACGAACCGTCTGCACCCTTGTGGTACTTCACATCACCCGAACCCTGGACACTTTCGGGGTCCAGGTTCCCCTCGAACTCCGAGAAGATGTCCCAGTAGGACTTGCCCACCACATTGACCAGCACGTTGAGCCGACCGCGGTGCGCCATGCCGAGCACCGCTTCGGTCGCTCCAGCCTCCGTGGCGGCGTCCAGGATCTCGTCGAGGATCACCACGGTGGATTCGGCCCCCTCGAGACCGAAGCGCTTCTGCCCCACGTAGCGGGTGTGCAAGAACCGCTCGAATGCCTCCGCAGCGTTGAGCCGATCGAGTACCTGACGTTGGGCGGCGGCGTCGAGTGCGAAGGGCGCTCCTTCGACCTGTTCTTGGATCCACCGCTTCTGCTCGGGGTCCTGGATGTGCATGTACTCGACACCGAAGGTCGAGCAGTAGGCATCGCGCAGGACCCGGATGATGTTGTCGAGCGTCATGGTCACCGAGCCCGCGAGCCCGTCGGTCACGAACTCTCGGGGAAGGTCCCAGATCGTCAGTCCATAGGTCAGAGGGTCCAGTTCTGCGTGGAGATGCGGTGGTTCCGCTTCGAGCGGATCGAGGTGGGCATTGAGGTGCCCGCGCACTCGGTAGAGGTTGATCAGGGACTGCACCTTGACCTGCTTGGTCAGCGCCTCGATGTCACTCGCCTCGGCGCTGTCCACGCTCTGGTGGTCTCGATGCCACCGAGACGGCTCATAGGGGATCCCCATGGCCTCGAAGACCTCGTCATAGAAGCGGTGCTCGCCTGTCAGGCACTCGGAGACGTACTTGAGGAACAGGCCGGATTCGGCGCCCTGGATGATCCGGTGGTCGTAGGTTGAGGTCAACGTGA
>CAWUMT010000251.1:0-2496 GCA_963923735.1 uncultured Acidimicrobiales bacterium | reverse complement strand
CTCCGTGGGCTCGGGGCGCTGCAACGGCGTCTACCCACTGAGCCTCGTGCTGTCCTCCCACGGAACCACGCTGGCCCGACTGGTCACCCTCATCGTCTTCTCTGAACGCCCGGCTCCGGTGCCCCTGCGGGTGGGCACGGTGTTGCGGCTTCCCGCCTCGTTGACTCCGGCCAAGGTGACCCAGGTGGCCCGCGCCCTGCACGCTGCTCCGGCGACCGCAGTCGATCTGCTCATCGAACCGCTGCTCCTCGTGCGCCTCTCGTCCACCAAGGAGGGCACCGACGCGCTCGGCCAACTGCGCGCTGCGGTCGGGCCGCCCACGCGCCACGTCGTGCTGCGCAGTCCCTTCGTACCCGTCGATCCCGGGACGCTCAGCGTCTCGGGGCTCTCGGCCGAGCTCGACCAACAACTGCGTCGCGGAGATCAGATCCAGCACGCCGCAGGATTGACTACGCAGACGCCACTGTGGGTTGCGACCTCTGCCACCACACCGAGCACCACCAGCGCGTTGAGTGCGCTCGGCGCCACCCAGATGATCATCGACGACGCCTCGCTCGCCGAGCCGACCGCCTCCTCGCTGACCTGGGGCCAGCCCTTCTCGCTCACTCCCGGGACCTCGGCGATCCTGGCGATGTCGGCGGATCCCCAGCTCAGCGCAGAGGCCCAGCAGAGCGACGGGGTCCTCGGCGCGGCGCGCGCGATCGGTGACCTCGCCTTCCTGCACTTCGAGCGGCCGGGCCTCACGATCCCGCAGGGCGTGGTGATGCGCCTCGATGCCACACGACTCAGCGGCGCGGGCCTCAGTGCGCTTCTCGGGGGCCTCGCCGAGCAGCCGGTGGACGGTCCGGTCACCCTGAGCGAGCTGTTCGCCCAAGTGCCCCAGGGAGCCAATGGGGCACCTGTGACCCGCAGACTTGCCCAAAGTGCGGCATCAGCACCGTGGCCCGCCACACAGGTCACCCAGATCCACACCGAAGAGCAGCGACAGACCGCCTTCAGCTCTGCCACCGGCCCGAAAGCCGCCATCGGGAGAACCCTCAGTGACCAGCTCCTCGCTGCACAGAGCGATGTGCTCGGCACCAACGCGCGCACCCGCTCCCTTCGCGCCACTGCAGCCGCGCTCGACGCGCAGCTGCGCTCCGTCACCATCAGCGGTGCGATCATCACGATCACCGCGCTCAAGACCTCGGTACCCATCACGCTCACTTCCTCAGCCGGTTATCCGATCACCGGTGTCCTTCGCCTGAGCAGCTCGCACCTCAAGTTCCCCAAGGGAGCCACCTCCACCGAGGTCCTCGACAAGCCGACGAAGTCGCTGCGGATCGAGGTCGAAGCAGTGACGACGGGTGACCTGCCCATGGCGGCCACCCTGAGCACGCCGCAGGGCGACCTCGTCATCGCCCACCAGCGCATCGTGGTGCGCGCCACGCACACCTCGATCGTGGCCATCATCCTCACCGTGGGAGCCGCTGCGGTCCTGTTCGGCTGGTGGCTCCGCGACTGGTGGCGCCGTCCCCGACGTCGGGCACGCCGATGAGCGAGTACGACGACCAACTCCCCCGCCACCTCCAGGCGGTCCCCCCCGAGGGTGAGCTTTCTGACGGGCCAGTCCCCGGCGCCATCCCTGATGCCGAGACCGATCCGGTCCCGGTGCCTGCGCCCACCGGGTTCTCCACCTCTGACGAGCTCACTCCCGAAGAGGGCGGCCTGCGACGAGCCGTCAGCTCCATGGCACTCGGGACCGCCGTCAGCCGTGGCACCGGAGTCATCCGGGTCCTGGTCCTCGCTTACGTGCTCGGCCTCTCGCCACTGGCTGACGCCTACAACCTGGCCAACACCATCCCCAACATGCTCTACGACGTCGTGCTCGGCGGTGTGCTCGGTGCGACGTTCATCCCCGTCTTCGTGGAGCGCCTGGCCAATCGCTCCGAACGAGAGGCGTGGCGATCGATCTCCTCGGTCGTCACCCTGGCCATCGTGATCCTGGTCGTAGCCACCGTGGCCTTCTTCGTGGCAGCGCCCTGGCTCATCGACGCGTTCACCGCGTTCAACCACGCCGGTGCCAAAGATCCCGCCACCGTGGCGATGCAGCGCCAGGTCTCGACCGACCTGCTGCGATGGTTCACCCCCCAGATTCTCTTCTACGGCCTGCTCGCCATCGGCGGTGCACTGCTCAACGTCCGGCGTCGCTTCGGTGCACCGATGTGGGTGCCTATCGCCAACAATGTGGTCTGCATCGGCGTGCTCATCGTCTTCGCCATGGTGGCCCCCTCCCCCACCCTCCATTCAGTGGCCATGTCGCCCGGACAGATCGCCCTGCTCGGTGCCGGCACCACCGCAGGCGTCCTCGTTCAGCTGCTGCTGCTCGGGCCCTCGCTGCTCAAGGCGAAGCTCGGTCGGGTCCGCTGGCGCTTCGACCTGCGCGACGAAGCTGTCCGCGCCGTGGCCCGTCTTGGGTCTGTCTCTTATACACATCTCCGAGCCCACGAGACCAGA
>CAWUMT010000250.1:0-2497 GCA_963923735.1 uncultured Acidimicrobiales bacterium | reverse complement strand
GGCATCGGACGTCCGGGCTTCATCAACTGAGCCCCAGAGGTGCTGCAGGCGGCCGCAGAGAGACTCAAGGCCAACAGGAGAAGTCGCAGCGGAGCCTTCATCCCGCCTCCGATCGCGAGTTCCTCCAGCGAGCGAGGTCGACTGGAGAGTCGAGCAAGGTCGCCGGTGACCGACGCCGTTGGGGCAGACCGAGCAGCCAGATGAGGATGGCACCCGCCACCTCGAGGAGGTGGTGGGTCTCGGCGAGCATGGGTGTCTCCCCTCTCATGATGTCGATCAGGGCGATGATCGCCATCGCCACTACGAAGAGCGTGGCGATGGGGCGGACAACCCGTGCAAAGGACGGCTTGATCGCGATCAGCGCCAAGGTAGTAGCGAAGGTCGCGCCCCACACGGCGAGATGGTGCTCGAGGTGAGCGTCGCCCGAGGTAGCCAAGATCTCAGGAATCACATAGAGGAAGAGGAGCAGGGAGTCGACCGCGAGAAGGCCCCTCACCACGCTGCGGCGAAGTCGACGCACGCGACGCGACTCGTCGCGGACGCTGCTGCTCAGGTCGGGGACAGATTCGGGATTGAAGTGCCTGACGAGGCCCTGCGTGGCGCTCATGGCCTCTCTTGCTCTACGGCAGTCCATGCAGGACTGGACGTGTGCCAACGCTCGTGCCAGCTCCTCGGGTTCCGCCTCTCCGTCGAGGCTGGCCGAGACGACCTCCTGTACTTGCGTGCACTCCACGTCTGTTAGTCGCTTCCCGAGGCCACGAAGTTCCCGTCAGATGGCTTCGGCTTGTCGAAGTAGCTCAGCGAGCTCAAGCCTGGCGCGAGCCACCCGACTTCGGATCGTTCCCACCGGGCAGCCCACGATCTGGGCTGCCTCGAGATAGCTGAATCCGAGAATCTGTGTGATGGCAAAAGCTTCACGGCGCTCAGGATCGATTGTCTCGAGAAGCGCCATCGTCCCGGCCGAGCGAGGGGGGAGCGTGGAAGGAGCCACAGCATCGAGGCGGAGGCGCTCGACGAGGCGCCGTCGGCGTTCTGTGCGCCGCAGGTCGTCGGCGCACACACGGCGAGCGATCGCAAGAAGCCACGCCGCAGCCGGGGCCTCCTCGCGGTAGGCGGGCAGCGCGCGGATGGCTCGCAGGTAGGTCTCCTGCGTGAGGTCGTCTGCCTCGCCTCGACGTCCGAGCACCGCACAGAGCCGCCAGACATCACGCTGTGTGGCGACGACCAAGGCATCGAGCGCTCGTCGATCGCCCGCACGAGCAGCGATCGCCAGCAGCGTCACGTCATCTCTGCGTCGCCCCACCACGACATTGAACTTAGCGGGAACTTCCTGTGGCCTTCGAACGACCTATTCCACGTGACTGATGTGATCGACGACCGGCCTGAAGAATCTCCTTCGAAAGGAGCGGGGCGCAAGGCGGCAGACCGAGGGCTCCACGCTGCGATCTGGAGGACCCACTTCTACGCCGGCTTCTTCACCGCACCGATCCTCCTCTGGTTCGCCCTCAGCGGCCTCGTCATCCTCTATGCCGGCCCGCTCGACCACCTCTTGCATGGAAATCTGAACTACGTCCCGGTTCGCGCATCGCAGGTGGCGCTCTCGTCGCAGGTGGCGGCCGTCGAGCACTCTGCGCCGAGCTCGACACTCGCGAGCGTGACACCACCTGCCCGGCCGGGCGAGAGCACGAAGGTGGTGATGAGCCTGCCGTCTGGATCGACGCGCGACTACTACGTCGACCCCTATGACGGGAGAGTGATCGGTTCGAGCGATGGAGACGATCTCGTCGCCTTCATGAACCGCACCCATGGATCGATCCTGCCGAGGCAATGGCAAGTCTGGCTCCCAGGCTTCCAGGGCATCCTGGGCAAGGGACCCACGATGCAGCCGGTCGAGCTCGGTGAGGTCATCGCAGAGGTGGCAGCTGGCTGGGGACTGGTGCTGGCCTTGAGCGGTCTGACCATGTGGTGGCCGCGCCGTCGACCGGGACAACGACGTCGCTTCCTGCCCAGCTTCGCCGGCGGTGGCAGGAAGCGACTCCGAGGGATGCACGTCACCGCTGGGATCGTCCTGAGCGGCTTCCTCTTCTTCTCGATGGTCTCAGGACTCCCGTGGGCGTCGTTCTGGGGGCCAAACTGGCAGGCAGCAGCAGCGACGCTGACGCCCAACCAGGCCGACTTCTGGAGCGATGCTGCCCCGAGCTCTGCCTCGCCCACCCTCGGGTCCCTCACTCGCTTTGGCGAGAAGATCCCCTGGGCGTCCCAGGAGGACCGGATCCCCAACTCGAGCGGTAGCGGAAGCAGCCTTCCGCCAGCGAAGCCGGTGGGTATCGACGTGGTCGAGAGGTCATCCCTGGCATCGGGCATGGCGCCAAACGCCGTGCTGACTCCACCGACGAACGAGAAGGTAGGCACCGACTCGGCGACCTGGGGCACCTGGGTCGCAACCAACCCCTGGCCGAGCTCGCTCGGACAGCAAGGTGCCACCTACATTGACCAG
>CAWUMT010000249.1:0-2501 GCA_963923735.1 uncultured Acidimicrobiales bacterium | reverse complement strand
GAAGAGCCCTTCGTTGGCCGCCTCGCTCAGGGCGTAGCCGAGTTGGTCTAAGAAGCTCGGGTCGATGCCGCTGGGCTGATCGGCCAGTTGGTAGTCGTAGCTCGGCGCGGGATACCACCCGCCGCTGGCCGCCGGCCATGCGCAGAGCACCCACCCGAGCGGGGAGGGGAAGCCCGGGCCGTAGGTGCCATACCAAGTGGTCGCCTCGTTGTAGGTCGCGCACGCCCCCCACAGCCCCGAAGGCGGCGGGCTCCCTGTGCACGGGGTGGGCACACCCCAGCCGGGCGGAGTGCTCACCGGCGGGGCGGTGGTCGGCCCCGTGGCCTGGGCCACGGTCGTGCCCGCAAGGACGAGCGCGCAGACCAGCACGATCCCCATCCCCCGACGGCCCCTCATGAGTAGGGGACAGTAGCGGGGAGCGCCTCGCGGCGCTCGGGAGATGAACGCATCGAAGGTCCGGGTCGCACCCGGTAGCGTGGCACCTCGTGAGCACCCCGAGATACCGATGCGCCGCATGCGGCAACCTGACCCGCTTCGACGTGGTCACCACCACGACCACCCGTGCGTTCCACCACTACAGCGTGGGCGGACAGCTCGAGCTCGAAGACGTCGAGGTCCTCTCTGAATCCATCGATGCCGTGACCTGCCGTTGGTGTGGACACGGCCGAGGCATCGAGCTCGTCGATGAGGACGCGCCGGAAGGGGCGGACACCCCTCCGGGAGAGCAGGCTGGGTGAGTGAACCTCGGCTGACCGCCGAGGAGGCATCGGCAGTCTTGGCGCGAGCCACGCCGATCCCCACCACGAGAGGTGCTGCGGCGACCCGTCCGGCCGCCTTCGTCCTCGCCGCACCGGGTGCCACGAGCAAGATCGACTTCACCGAGCTCGAACACCGCGTGCTCCTGCTCTTCGCGTCGGGAGACTGCCAAGGCTGTGAGGACCTGCTCGGCTGGCCTCGGGACCCCGCGCACTTCGGCCTTGAGGCTGACGACGTCGTGATGGTGGTCGTCCGCACCCCCGAGGAGCGTGATGCACTGGGTGAGGGGCTCTGGGCCTCTGCACAGGCCTTCGAGGCGTGCCGGGTCGCCGGCGCCCCCTTCTTCGTGCTGCTTGACCCCGCCTACGCCACGGTGGCCACCGAAGGGGTGGTCTGGGGGCTCGACTCGGTCACTCAGGCCATCGCCGCAGCCCGCAGCGGGGCGCCTCAGGTCGAGGTGAACCGACTGGAGCCCCCTCGATGAGGCCGTTGTCACACCCCGAGCGCAGGCTTGCTCCCGAGGTCGCCGAGGGGCGGTCCTCTTCAGGGAGGTGTCGGAGATGGACGAGTCGCTCACCATCGACTGCGAAGGCTGCACGGGCAAGGCGCTCGATCGCTGCGGGGACTGCGTGGTCTCCTTCATCCTCGGCCGAGAGCCCGAGGATGCCCTCATCATCGACGCTGACGAAGCGCGTGCGATGCGTGCCCTCGGGCGCGTGGGGCTCGTTCCACCACTTCGCTACGAGCACGAGGCCGTCGGCGACTGATCCACGCAGGTGTCGCTGATGCGCCGGCACCTATTAGTCACCAACGACTTCCCGCCCAAGGTCGGAGGCATCCAGAACTACCTCTGGGAGCTGTGGTCTCGACTCGACCCGCAGAGCTTCGGGGTGCTGACTGCGTCCTCTGATCCTGACGCCGCCAGCTTCGATGCGGCCCAAGCGGTCCGTGGTGTGCACGTCGAACGGGTCGACTCGAAGATCCTCTTCTTCCCGACCCCCAAGGTCCGCCGTCGGATCGAAGCCTCTGCAGCAGCGCTCGGGGCCGACCTGATCGTGCTCGACCCCGCCTGGCCGCTCGGGAGCGTGGCGACGAAGCTGTCTCGGCCGTCGGTCCAGCTGCTCCATGGTGCGGAGGTGGCGATCCCGGGTCGCCTGCCCCTCGTGCGCTCGACGATGGCGTCGATGCTTCGAGCCTCCGCTGGAGCGATCGCCGCGGGTCCCTATCCCGAGGCCGAGGCGCGCCGGGTGGTGGGCGCAGCGATGCCCCCGGTGCTCCAGATTCCTCCGGGGGTCGACACGGCACGCTTCGTCCCGCTGGAGTTGGACGCCAAGACGGCGGTGCGGGCGCGGCTCGGCCTCCCCGTCGAGGGCCCCCTCGTGGTCAGCATCAGTCGGCTCGTCCCACGCAAGGGAATGGACGTGCTCATCAAGGCCGCAGCGCGGTTGGGTGCCGAGGTCGAGGGGCTCACTGTGGCCATCGGCGGCACCGGGCGAGACGCGCCACGTCTCGAACGGCTTGTCGCGAAGAGCGGTGCACCGGTCCGACTCCTCGGTCGCGTGGCGGACGAAGACCTGAGCGACCTGGTCGCTGCCGCCGACGTCTTTGTCATGGACTGTCGGACTCGCTGGGCGGGCCTCGAGCAGGAGGGGTTCGGGATTGTGTTCCTTGAGGCCGCCGCCGCCGGCGTCGCTCAAGTGGCCGGTCGATCCGGTGGTGCCTCGGACGCCGTGGTTCACGGCGAG
>CAWUMT010000248.1:0-2538 GCA_963923735.1 uncultured Acidimicrobiales bacterium | reverse complement strand
CTCTCTGGTCTCGTGGGCTCGGAGATGTGTATAAGAGACAGCTCCTGGTGCGCTTCGGTGGCTCCACGGGTGCGACAGAAGGCTATGATGTCTGGCTAGTGGCCATCATGGCCCTGCCGCTCCTGGCATTCCATCGTGCCCTGCGATTCGTCGTGCGGGAGGACCTGGTGAAGGATCTCGACGGTGGCGATGACGCAGTGGGGCGGCTTCGCGAGGAGCTTGGAGAATTCAAGAACCAGAACCGCGCTCTGATGGCAGACCTGCACAAGCGAGTCGATGAGATCGCCATTCTCCGCGACATGGGTCAGCAGCTCGGCGCAAGCAAGGATCTCAACAAGACGCTCGAGATCGTCATCTCGATGATCCGCAAGCTCCTGATCTATCAGTCTTGCGTCATCTACATCGTCGACGAGGAGAAGGGGGGGCTGGTGCCGCAAGCCTGTGCCTCTCCCTATCGCGACAAGATCGAGGTGGCCCCTCTCCTACATCTCGAGGAGTCGATGGTCGGCCTGGTCATGCAGAGCAAGAAGCCCGTGTTGGTGGCTGACATGCAGGGGGATAGCGTTCATCGCATCTTCCACGACGAGAAATCGATCATGTGCGTGCCCCTCATCGTCAAGGACAGCATCATCGGCGTTATCTACGTGGGCACCCTGCGTCCCGGCACCTACAATGACGATCACGTCCACATGCTCGAGACCCTGGCAAACCCCGCAGCCATCGCGATTCGAAGCGCGCAGTCCCACGGGCACCAAGAATTGCGCTTGTCGCAAGAGATGATGCAGAAGGAGCGCGAGCAGGAACAAGCCAGTCAGTTCAAGGTGCTCTACAACCTCGGAACCGACTTGAACCGAGCCGTCAAGCTCGACGAGATCCTCGACATCATCCTAAAGAACATCAACCAGCTTGTATCTTGCCAGTCGTGCATCATCTTCCAGTGCATCGAGGGCGAGCTCGTGGCGAAGAAGACTTCGAGCCCCTATGGTGCGCTCTTCACCAACTTCATCGTGAATCTCGACGACGAGAACAATGCTGAGGGAGACAACATCCTGGCCTGGGTTGCCCAGAACAAGCGCCATCTCATGCTCAGCGACGCGCGCGAATCCCGTTTCGCCAGTGTCATCCAGCGAGAGCGCTCGGTCATTCTGGTGCCCTTGCTGGCAGAGGATGAGGTCATCGGCGTGATCTATCTGGGCTCGGCTGAACCTGGCGTCTACGATGACGCCACGCTGAACCTGTGCACCATGGTGAGTGCGCAGGCTGCCCTGGCCATCCAGAAGGCGTTGCTGTTCGAGAAGACAGAAGGCCTGGCCATTACCGACGGTGTCACCGGACTCTACACTCACCGCTACTTCCAGGAGCGCTTGAGTGAGGAGGTGCGCTGGGCCGAGCGCTACGGGAGACCACTGGCCCTGGTCATGGTCGACACCGACCACTTCAAGAAGTTCAACGATACGCTGGGCCATCCGGAAGGCGACAAGTTGCTCAAGGAGATCTCGGCTCTGTTGCGCTCCTACACGCGAGAGAGTGATCTGGTGTGCCGCTACGGTGGCGACGAGTTCACGCTCATCCTCAAAGACACGGATAAGGAGAGTGCGCTCAAGACGGCCGAGCGCATTCGCGACGCCTTCCAGCTTCGCTTTGGCAAGCTGGCCGTCAAGGTCACGTCCAGCATCGGCGTGGCGACCTTCCCCTCAGATGCCCGTTCGAAGGCCGAACTGGTGACTGCGGCTGATACTGCGCTCTATCGCTCCAAGCAGGGGGGGCGCAACCGGGTGTCCGGCGCGCAACCCCTAGACAGCAAGCTACCTGCTTCTCACTGAGCGCCGTCAGCGTTTTCGAGAACGGACTCGAGGGCATCGGTCAGCCGCGCTAGCTTCACCGTGTTGGCGTATCTGCGCAGTTCCTCTTTGTGGGGGATGGCTGGGTCGCCCGATACCAGGCTCCTCGAAGGCACGCGCCCCTCGGCCCTGCCTCTTGCGGCCACGATGGCGACGGCTTCCACGTGAGTGTCGGCCGTCACCATGGCCTGGCCGGCGAGTGTCACGTGATGCTCGAGTACCGCGGCCGGGCCCACCTGGGCGCTGGAGACGAGCAGGCAATGCGGGCCGATGTGGGCTCCTGAACCGATTCGCACCATGTTGTCGGTCTTGGTTCCGCTGTCGATTCGCGTGGGGGCCTCCAGCCCAGGCTCGATGACGGCACGCCCGCCAAGTTCCACGTCGGGCCCGATGATGACGGCTGGACCGTCATCGCCCTTGGCGGAGGAGAGGCCGATCACGGTGCAGGCGTGAACCAGAACACCAGCGCCGACGGCAACGTGGTCGCCTACCTTTACGCGGGGTCGAAGCTCGGTGCCGGGCCCAATGACGCAACGCCGTCCCACACTCACGTGGGCGTGCAGGACCGCGTAAGGACCGACTTGCGTGTCCGCGTCCACCGAACTGAACGGCCCTAGGTGGGCCGTTGGGTCGATTCTGGCGGTGGGATGGACGTGGGCTGTTGGATGGACGGTGGGCGCTGGGCGTTGCACGGGGT
>CAWUMT010000247.1:0-2553 GCA_963923735.1 uncultured Acidimicrobiales bacterium | reverse complement strand
CCCAAGTCCGTGCCGCCATCGATGCCGGTGGCTATGCCTGTGAGCTCGAAGTCGACGGCGGGATCGACGTGGCGACGACGCCGGCGGTGGTCGAGGCCGGCGCCACCATCCTGGTCGCCGGTTCTGCCGTCTTCAGAGCCGAGGACCCGCTGGCTGCCACCGATGCCCTGCGCGCCGCCGCAGCCAGCGCCGTTCACTGAGGTCGCAATCGTGGAACCTGACGACGCCCACTGGATGGAGGTCGCTCTGGCCGAGGGCCGAGCCGTCCGCCACCGAACGCCGCCGAACCCCTGGGTCGGTGCGGTCGTGGTCACGGCGAACGGCGCCCCGTTCTTGGGTGCCACCGAGCCCCCCGGTGGTCGGCACGCGGAGATCGTCGCCCTCGATGACGCCGGGTCGTTGGCGCGTGGTGCCACGCTCTTCGTCACGCTCGAGCCCTGCTCGCACACGGGCCGGACGGGACCCTGCGTCGAGGCCATCATCGCCGCAGGCGTCTCGAGAGTGGTCGTCGCCGTCGAGGATCCTGACGCACTTGTCTCGGGACGTGGCCTCGAGGCACTTCGGTCCGCAGGCATCGAGGTCGAGCTCGGGTGCCTCGCTGACGCAGCAACTGAAGACCTTGCGTCGTATCTGCACCACCGTCGAACCGGTCGACCCTTGGTCACTGTCAAGCTGGCGTCCACCCTCGATGGCCGTACGGCTGCAGCGGACGGCTCATCGCGTTGGATCACCTCGGAGGCCGCACGTCGCGACGTCCATGAGCTCCGAGCCTCGTGCGATGCGATCCTGGTCGGTGCCGGCACCGTGCGCTCCGACGATCCTGAACTCACCGTGCGCCTCGATCGTGACATCGAGCACCAGCCACGACGCCTGGTGCTTGGTGCGATCCCTGAGGGGGCCAAGGTGCTCCCCGCAGAGTCGGTCGGTGGCGATCTCGGAGCCCTGCTCGATCGACTGGGATCCGAAGGGGTCTTGAGCCTGCTCGTCGAAGGGGGCGCCCAGGTCGCGCACTCCTTCATCACGGGGGGATTCGCAGATCGCCTGGTGCTCTATGTGGCCCCTGCGCTCATGGGGGGCGATGACGGCACGCCGGTGCTGAGTGGGCCCGGGGCCAAGGGGATCGGGGACCTGATTCGTGGCCGATTTCTCTCGATCCGACCCGTGGGCGATGATCTACGGATGGAGGTTGAGCTCTGATGCCCCTGGCAACCATCGAAGAGGCCATCGAACAGATCAAGAATCTCGGCATTGTGGTCGTGGTCGACGACGAGGATCGCGAGAACGAAGGCGACCTGGTGATGGCCTCGGAGGCCGCTACCCCGGAGAACATCGCCTTCTTCCTGGCGCACACCTCCGGTGTGATCTGCACGCCCTTGGAGTCCGACCGGGCTGATGAGCTCGACCTTCCCCTGATGGTGGTGGCCAACACCGAGGCGCAGCGCACGGCCTTCACGGTCTCGGTGGACTACCGCCACGGCACGACCACGGGCATCTCGGCCTCGGACCGAGCGGTCACGATCCGCTCGCTGATCGACCCGTCGACCAAGCCGACCGATCTGAACCGCCCGGGACACATTTTCCCGCTTCGCTATCGCCAGGGTGGCGTGCTCAAGCGAGCCGGCCACACCGAGGCCACGGTGGACCTCGCCCGTCTGGCGGGTCTCGCCCCCGCGGGCGTGCTCTGCGAGGTCGTCACTGAGGATAAGTCCTCGATGATGCGCATGGCTGAGCTCGAGGTCTTCGCCGAGAAGCACAACCTCCCGCTGATCACGATAGCGGATCTCATCCGCTATCGCCGTCGGCACGAGAAGCTCGTCCAGTTGGTCTCCTCTGCGACGATCCCCACTGACTTCGGAGACTTCGAGGCACGTGTCTATGAGTCCGCCCTCGATGGCGAGCAGCACATCGCCTTCGTCAAGGGAGACGTCGACGGCGCACAGGACGTACTTGTGCGGGTGCACTCTGAGTGCCTGACCGGGGACGTCTTCGGTTCGCTGCGCTGCGATTGCGGGCCCCAGCTCCAGGCTGCCCTCCAGAAGGTGGCCGAGGAGGGCGTCGGTGCGGTGGTCTACCTGCGTGGCCACGAGGGTCGCGGCATCGGCCTCGGCCACAAGATCCGTGCCTACAAGCTCCAAGAAGCCGGCGCCGACACCGTGGATGCGAATCTCGATCAGGGCCTTCCTGTCGACAGCCGCGAGTACGGCATCGGCGCGCAGATCCTCGTGGACCTGGGCATCACCACCATGCGACTGATGACCAACAACCCCGCCAAGTACGGCGGGCTCGAAGGCTTCGGCCTCGACATCACTGAGCGGGTGCCGCTGCAGAGCTCTCCGAACCCGCACAACGTCGACTACCTGCGGACCAAGGCGGAGCGGATGGGTCATCTCCTGGAGGGTCTCGATGACGTCGTCGGATGAGACCCAGCTCGACCTGAGTGCTGTTGAGGCCCTTCATGGCCGGGTGGGCAAGAACTTGGAAGGTGCTCACGACGCGCGGGGTCTGCGGATCGGGATCGCGTGTGCACGCTTCAACGGCGGCATCACCCAGCGA
>CAWUMT010000246.1:0-2568 GCA_963923735.1 uncultured Acidimicrobiales bacterium | reverse complement strand
GCGTCAGATGTGTATAAGAGACAGATACGCGGAGTTCGGTCCCTTCTACACCGGCGCAGTCGGCAGCCTCGACGAAGTGTTGAGCTCACTGCCCCGATGACACCCGCCGTGCTCGCACTGCGCGAGCAGCTCGAGCAGATCGGCCCCGTTGTGGTGGCCTACTCGGGAGGCGTGGACTCTACGTACCTCGCCGCGGTGGCCACCGAGGTGCTCGGTGCGGACAACACCCTGTGTGTGACCGCTTCCTCGGCGTCGATGTCGACAACTGAGGCGACCGAAGCCGCAGCGCTGGCGGCGGAGCTCGGGTTCTCCCATCATCTCGTCGAGACCCACGAGCTCGACGACCCCCGATATGCGGCCAACAACGCCGATCGTTGTGCGTGGTGCAAGACGCACCTGATGGATGCCCTTGGTCCGCTGGCCGCAGAGCGAAACGCCACGGTGCTGTTGGGCGTCAACCTTGACGACCTCGGCGAGCACCGACCGGGCCAAGCAGTGGCACTCGAGCGCGGTGCGAGGTTCCCGCTTGTCGAGGCCGGGTTGACCAAGTCGATGGTCCGAGAAGCTTCCTCGTTGATGGGCCTGCGCACCGCGGAGAAGCCTGCAACCCCGTGCTTGGCCTCCCGCCTTCCCTATGGCACGCCGGTCACCCTCGGATCGCTCAAGTCGGTGGAAGCCGCTGAGGCCGCCATCCGGTCACTGGGATTCGCCGAACTGCGAGTTCGGCACCATGGCACGCTGGCGCTCATCGAGGTCCCTGAAGCCCGCCTCACCGACGCCCTCGCAGCGAGAGAGCAGCTGGTGGCCGTCGTCCGCGAGGCGGGCTATGACTTCTGTGCTCTCGACCTCGAGGGTCTCGCCTCGGGTCGGCTCAACCGCGTGCTCGGCTAGGTTTGGCTCATGGGAGCCGGCGTGTCGATCAGGGTCAAACTCACCTTCCCCGAGGACTTGGTGCCGAAGCCCGTCGTGGCGCATCTGGTGCGCGACTTCGACATCGTGCCCAACATCCGCCGAGCGGACATCACTGAGCACTCGGGCTGGATCATCTGCGAGCTCGAGGGAGCCTCTGAGCAGATCGAGGCTGCGGTTGCGTGGCTTCGCTCGGACGGGATCGGCGTCGATCTTCTGGGCGACGTCCTCGAGAGCTGAGGACGCCTAGACCTGCCAGCCCTGGGTGGCGATCCCCCGGGGCTCATAGAACAGGCAGCCTTCAGGGCAGGCGAAGGGGAGTGGCTCGTTTGCATCGAGCTTGCACCGTTGGGTGATCTCGCCGGAACCAGCCTCCCGGCTCACGTAGTGGCGACAGTCGTCATTCACAGCCATGGCGCCCTATTTAACTCCCTCGCACCATCGTCGTGTTGGAGTGGCTAGCGTTCGAACCCGTGGAGCATCAGATCCCTGAGCGAGTCCTTCGGCGCTGGTCCGAGGCGTTGGCGGGCATCGCCCGCACCGGCCTCGGGTTCACCGAGAGCCAGTATGAGCGCGAACGTTTCGAAGAGGTGCTCAAGATCGCGGCTGACATCAAGGTGACGGCGGACGCTTCCGAAGCCCATCTTGAGGATTCCGAGGGGCAGGTCGCCGAGTGGATGCGTGCGGTGGGCCAGGGGGTTGCCGGCTACGTCACACCGAGGGTCGCTGTCGGTGCGATCGTCACCAACGACGAGAACAAGGTCCTCTTCATCCAGCGAGCCGATTCGGGCGTGTGGCTCTATCCCACCGGGTGGTGTGACGTCGGCTACTCCGCCGCTGAAGTGGTAGTCAAGGAGGTCGAGGAGGAGACAGGGATCCTCGCCGAGCCGGTGCGGCTCATCGGCGTTCTTGACGGCATGCGCCTCGGCATGACCCGCTACCCCCTCTATTCACTGCTCTTCCATCTCAAGGCGGTTGGCGGGGCGTTCGATCCCCACCCACTTGAGGTGTCGGACCTCGGCTGGTTCAGCGAAGACGAGCTTCCCCAGCCGCTTGTGGGCTTCGAGCGCTGGGGGGAACACGTCTTCGCCATCGCACGGGGGGAGCATCGCGAGGTGCTCTACGACTCGGTGCGCGAGCCGATCTGGCGAGGGAACCTCGAAGAGTGAGCCAATCGGTCGTTATCGAAGAGGCCGTCGTCGCTGACGGAGAACTCGTCGCCGCCATCCGTCGACTGCTTCCCCTGCTCTCGAGCTCAGCCCCGCCCGTCGAGGCCTTCGACGTCGAGACCCTGGTCAACGCACCGGCCACTCAGCTGCTGGTGGCACGCGTGGACGGGCAGATCGTGGGAACCCTCACCCTCGCCATCTTCCGGATCCCTTCGGGAGTCCGGGCCTGGATCGAGGATGTCATCGTCGACGAGAAGGCCCGAGGCCACGGCGTCGGTGCTGCCCTGTGCACCGAGGCGATTCGTCGCGCGGGACTCGCCAACGCACGAACGGTGGACCTCACTTCGAATCCCAAGCGTGAGGCGGCGAACGCGATGTATCGCAAGCTCGGTTTCGTGGCTCGAGAGACGAACGTCTACCGTTTCTCGCTGGAAAGCTGACAGCCTCAGCTGGCGACCCATGGTTCCGGCACCGAGAGGATCACTTCGGT
>CAWUMT010000245.1:0-2571 GCA_963923735.1 uncultured Acidimicrobiales bacterium | reverse complement strand
GCCAGCGAGGACGAGATCTTCACCCTGGTCCGCGCTGGCCACGGCAGGATCCACCAGGGGGCGCTCCCGCCGGGTGATCGCCACCAAGGCGGAATCGACCTTGGGCCGAGGGTGAAAGACGGTGGGCGGAACCTTTCCCACTACCTGGGCAGTGGCGTGGTAGTCGACCCGGAGCGACACGGCTCCATAGGCCTCATCCCCCGGTTTGGCGGCCATCCGCTCGCCGACCTCGGCCTGGACCATCACGAGCTGCTTGGTGATCTGTGGAACCTCTTCGAGCACCCTGAGGACCAGTGGAGTGGCCACGTTGTAGGGAAGGTTCGCCACCATCGCCCACGGCGCGTGCTCCACGGGGGTCACCTCGTCGAAGTCAACCTCAAGTGCATCGCCCTCGAGGATCTGTGCCGCGGCGAGCTCTGGGCGGGCACGCAGGACCCCGACGAGTCCGGCATCAATCTCGAGTGCGCGCACCAGCGCGCCACCTTCGAGGAGCGCCTCGGTCAGTGCACCGAGACCCGGACCGACCTCGAGCACGCGGTCCCCACGGTGCACGTCCGCGAGACGGACGATCTTTGCGGTGATGTTCGCGTCAGTGACGAAGTTCTGTCCGAACTTTCGTTTCGGTGCGAGTCCTGCCTGCTCCAAGAGGGCGAGGGTGCTCGCCCTCGAGGTCACCACTCGAGCGTGACGGAGATCACCCCGGATGACAGCGAGGCAAGTCGACCGAAGTCGGAGCTCGACAGGTCGATGACCCGAGGCCACGTGGCCTCTTCGTAGTCGTTGACCACGCAGGTGATCGAGGCGCCGGTGGCCTGGTTGGTCACCTTGACCGTGGTGCCACGAGGCGCCACCTTCGAGGCGCAGCTGCCTGCCGCAGCTCCGTAGTAGGTGGCCTGGCCGGAGGCGACTCGACCTGAGTAGGTCGGCGCCGGTGCGGGGGCGACGAAGACGACCTTGGGGGCCGTGGTCGGAGGGGTCGTGACCGGGGCCGGAGCGGCCGTGGTCGGAGGGGTCGTGACCGGGGCCGGAGCGGCCGTGGTGGTGGTCACCTTCTCATTGGCCAGCGCGATCTGAGAGAGGTGCCGGAGCGCCTTGGCGTGAGTTCCCTTGGTGGTCGCCGAGGAGCCGGCGGGAGCCGCCGGAGCCGCCTCGGCGGTTCCGAGGAGTGCCAGAGGTGCGAGGACGAGGGCCGTGCCGGCCGCGAGAGCCAGGACCAACCGCTGCTTGTGCGTACTTCGAGAGCTCAGGGCTCCACCCTTCTCCGCCTACAAGAACTGCCTCCGGGGACCTCCATCCCTGGGGACTGAATCACGCTAGGCAAGGGGTGCGACGCGCGCAAATAGGAGCCCTTAGAAATCTTCAAAATCCCTGTTCAGCAGTGGTTTTCCTCGCGAAACCCCTGCTCAGGGACTTCTCCGCCGCGAACCCGCAGGTCAGGGGCCTGAGGGGCCTCAGGGCAGGTCGAGAAGGCGCTTCGAGGTGGCCCGAGTGGCCTCGGCGATCACGCTCGGATCGACACCTCGGGCCTCGGCCACCGCCGCTCCCACGAGGGGCACCCAGGCCGGCTGGTTCTGCTCGCCACGGTGCGGGACGGGCGCCAGCCAGGGGGCATCGGTCTCGACCAGCAGCTGATCAAGCGGGACCGCCCTGACGGCATCGCGGATCTCTCCGGCGTTCTTGAACGAGACGATCCCCGAGAAGGACACCGCCATGCCGAGCTCGACGCAGCGCTCCGCTTCGGCGGGACCCCCGGTGAAGCAGTGCAGGATGCACCCGTCCGGCACCCCTTCAGAGGCGAGGACGGCGAAGAGGTCCTCCCAGGCGTCTCGGGCATGGATCACGAGGGTGAGCCCATGGTCCTGGGCGAGGTGGACCTGCTGGGCGAACACCGCCCGCTGGGCCGCCCGATCGGAATGGTCGTAGTGATAGTCGAGGCCGGCTTCACCCACCCCGACGAGTCCTTCGGGTCGCTCCTCGAGCAGGGCACGGAGCCAGTCGAGCGAGGTCCCCTCCGCCTCATGGGGGTGGACCCCGATCGAGGCCCGCACACTTGGCAGCCCCTCGCCCAGCGCGCCCGAGGCGACGTCGGCGGCAAGGGCGATGGCCTGATGAGAGGTGAGCTCATCAGTGCCCACGACCAGCACGCCGCGGACCTGCGCCTCCGCAGCGGCGCGCAACGCCTCGAGCGCGACGGGTCCCTCCTCGGGTTGGTAGCGCTCCTGGAGGTGACAGTGCGAGTCGACCCAGGAGAGGTCCATGACGCTCACTTGCGACGAGGGAAGAGCGGATCGCCCTTGATCACGCTCACGCCACCGGGATACCCACCCCATTGCGCGGCCTGCGGGAGGTGCTGCTCGGCAGGGCTGCCACCGAGGCCGATACGACGCCAGATCTCCGCGGCGGTGCTTGGCATCGCGGGTGTGATCAGCAAGGCCACGATCCGAAGGACCTCGAGCGCGGAGCCGAGCACCTCATCGACCGTGCCGGGCTCGGCCTTCCAAGGCTCAGTGGCTTCGAGCTCTGCGTTGGCGGCGCCGATCAACCGCCACGTGGCCTCGAGCGCCTCGTGCG
>CAWUMT010000244.1:0-2580 GCA_963923735.1 uncultured Acidimicrobiales bacterium | reverse complement strand
GAGCTGCGGTTCCATCGAAACGAACGTCCATGGCCCGAGGCTAGCCACGAGAGGTCTCGAAGGTACGCTGCGCCCATGAGCGCTGCGTCCCCCGAAGACTCCCTCGAACTCGTCATCCTGGTCCAGAACCAGCTGATCGATGACCTCCGCCGCACTGAGCGCGACCCTGGTGCTCCGAGCCTGCTCGAGGGCTGGACGCTCGGCCACGTGCTCACCCACATCGCCCGCCATGCCGACTCGGTGGTCCGCCGCCTCGAGGGCGCTGCCCGGGGCGAGGCGGTCGAGCAATACGCCGGTGGCATGGCGGCGAGGAATGCCGGAATCGAGGAGGGTGCGCGCCGGAATTGGTCCGAACTCGTCGCCGACGTGGTCAGCTCAGCCGACCTGCTCGTGGCTGCCGCCGAGGCCATGCCCGAGGGTGCGTGGGACTTCGAATCCCCCGCTGTCAACGGCATGGTGCAGGCATCGTCGGTGGTGCTCAGGCGCCGGGTGCGAGAGGTGGCACTCCATCACACCGATCTCGGATTCGGCTACTCCGCCGACGACTGGCCCGCAGAGCTGGTCGACGAGCTCTTGGTCGAAGCACTTCCGAACCTTCCCGGCCGCGCCACGCCTGCGACGCTCGTCGGCTGGCTCACCGGACGAGGTGCAGCACCCGAGCTCTCCCCCTTCGCCTAGACCTCGAGGCTGCCGTATCGGCGGTTGAATTCCGCGGAGCAGCCTTGAGTGCGTTCCAGCCACTCGATGACATCGTCAGCCGCGGCAGCAACGACGTCGACGCCGTCGAGTTCCTCGAGCCAGCCTGGTCCGATCGCTCCGAGGCCGAGGTGTGCACCGAGGAGATTCCCGCAGATCGCCGCAGTCGAATCTGCATCGCCAGAGTGGTTCGTTGCTGCGATGATCCCCTCGTCGAATGACTGAGCACCGACTGCACAGGCCACGGCGATAGCCAGAGCCTCGTCGCCCACCCACCCTGCACCGAGCTCTCGTTCAATGACCTCGGGCGAAGGCGGGCCGTCGGCTCCGATCTCGGCGGCATGGCGAAGCCAGCGCTGTTGACGCACGGGGCTCAGTTCGATCGCCGAGTCGATGGCCTCGCGCATTGAGGCTCCTGAGACCAGGACGCAGATCATGGCGCTCAGTGCCCCTGAGGGGTCGATCCCATCGGGATGACCGTGGGTCACTGCGGCGATCTCGCATCCGAGGTGGTAGGCCTCTTCCGGTGAGGCCCCTGGCACCGAACCGGGGACGAGCAGTCCGCCCGGAGCGGCTCGCATCACGCCACCGCAGCCCTTCGAGTCGTTGATTGATCTTGAGGGCGTACCGAACTCGCCGGAGGCAAGGGCGGAGAGGCAGGTCATTCCGGGTGCTTCCCGGCGGTGGAGCATCTCAACGTCGAGGAGCCACCCCAACGGCTCTGCCTCGCCGATGGTGACGGAGGGCAGCGGCACGGATTGGGTGACCAGCCAGCGGAGATACGCGTGATGCAGCAGCTCGATCGGATTGCAGAAGCCATCTCGTTCGAGGAGTACGCCGGCGATCAGCAGCGCTTCGACGGTGAACAAGGTCATCTGGGTGTCATCAGTGAAGTGCCCCGGCGGAAGAATCGACGTAAGGCCGTCGGGCCCGTGGGTCGCTCGAATCTCTTCAAGGCTTGAGAACTCGACCCCTGCGCCGAGGGCGTCCCCGACGGCGCCGCCGAGGAGGCAGCCCCGAACCCGATCGGCCAGGTCGATCATCTGGCCAGCGCGTAGATCGCCCTGGCCGAGAGATACAGACCGATCACCAGGAACATGATGAAGAGCACCTGCTGGCGGTGCGAGTCGAGCCAACGCCGCAGTGAGTCCAGCTGCTCGCGCGACTTGGTGGGCCGGAACACGGCGATCCCGACGAGTGCGACGTAGGGCGAGCAACTCAGCAGCAAGAAGGCGAGCGCCAGCACTCCGGTCAGCACGCCGCTGAGCTTCATGTCCACGATGACCAGGGTTCCGGCGAAGACGACCACCTGGGGTGACAGGAACGCAGCGATTCCGGCGAGCGGCAGCCCTCGGAGGTGGTCGATGCCCCGCATCCACCTCGGTTCTTTGGCCTCGGAATCAGAGCTCTTGCGCTCCCGAAAGGCGAAGTAGATCAGCGCCAGGCCAGCGAGGAACTTGATCCAGTTGGTCCAGGTCGCCGCATGGTGCTTGGCCTGGTCATGGGCGCCGTGGCCAAGAGCAAGACCGATGAGGATCACCGCCAGAACGCAGAGAACCCAGCCGGCGAGGAACCACATGCCTCGTCGGGTCCCATTTGGACCCGAAAGGACGAGAATCAGGACGGAGAGCGGGATTGGCTCGAAGGCCACCGCCAGCGTGATCGCGAGGAGATCAACGATCAACATGACGCTGGGCCGCTCCGGCCGAGACCTCGCTTAGTCCTGGGCCTGCGCCTTCTTCACGCCCCACCATGCGGCAGGAAGGAGCGCTGCGGCGATCAGGACCTTGACCGAGTCACCGATCAGGAACGGGGTCAGGCCGAGCTCGATCGCCTTGGAGATCGAGACGTGGATCGAATGCTGTCTCTTATACACATCTGACG
>CAWUMT010000243.1:0-2583 GCA_963923735.1 uncultured Acidimicrobiales bacterium | reverse complement strand
AGGTCGTCGCCCATGGCCACGTAGCGTTCGTCGAAGCCGCCGAGCGTGGCGAACAGGTCCCCTCGGATGAGCGTCGCACTTCCCGGTGCCACGAAGACGTCTCGCGCCGCGTCATGCTGGCCCTGGTCGATCTCGCCCGGGAGCACTCGCTCGACGATGGTGGCGTGGTGGTCGATCGACTGGCCCACGTGCAGCAAGATCCGGTGGTCTTCGACCGAGACAATCTTGGGCGTGACGACGGCGGCATTTGATCGGAAGGACTCCTCCACCATGAGGTGGACCGCATCGGAGGCCAACGCCACGTCGTCATGGCACAGCATCAGGAAGGCCGCCTCGGGGACAGCCGCCGCCGCAACGTTGATCCCTGCCCCGAACCCCCGGTCCTCGCCGAGGGCCACCACCTTGGCATCGGGCCGGCCCGCCAGGAGGGCTTCGACGGCCCCCTGGGTCGCCGGCGTCGCCGCCACGACCAGACCCAGTGCCTCGTAGTCCTGGGCCAGGAGCGAGCCGAGCGTGCCTTCGAGCTCAGGTCCGGCCTGGGAGGCGACCACGAGGGCCGCCACGAAAGGGGCTTGGGACTCCATCAGGAGTTCGAGGCTAGCCCCGACCACCCCTGCTTCCGGGGTGCTTGCAACTGTTAAACAAACCCGCTACTGTAGGAAACAGCCGGTAGCCCCCCACCGGCACGAAACGAAAGTGATCGGAGGATCCGATGGCAGAGAAGAACGAGAGCAAGAAGAACGAGGCCAAGGCAGAGAAGGCGACCGACAAGGCCGCCGCCACGGCCCGCAAGACTGCGGAGAAGGCCAAGGCCGCCGCACAGGCTGCCGCGCCGACCAGCGCCAAAGATGCAGCAGAGAAGGCCAAGGGTGCCGCCTACACGGTGGTCGGCCTCGGCGTCATGGGCTTCAACAAGGCGCAGGCCGGTGCCCGCCACCTGGTGAGCTCGATCAAGTCCGCTGACTTGGGCGAGACCGTCAAGGGCGGTGCCCAGAAGGTCGACGCCGGCGTGGAGGCCGCGATCACCAAGATCGAGGAGACCATCGAGCCCGCCGCGGAGAAGCTCCCCGAGCAGGCCCGCACGCTGGTCAAGAAGGCTCAGGACACCGGCCGTGAGGCTCGGGCGAAGGTCCGCTCCAAGGTGCTCAGCGCCTAGATCACTTCCCCCTAGGAAGCATGACCACGAGGGGCCTTCGGGCCCCTCGTGGCGCGTCTGGGCTCAGACGGCCGCGAGCACGTCCGTGAGCGACTGCGTCAAGGTGATGGCCGGGGCCCAGCCGGTGGCCGCGTGGATCTTGGAGAGATCCCCACACAGCACAGGGATCTCGATGGGACGGAGGAGCTCGGGATCGACTTCGAGACGGAGCGATGCACCGACGAGGCCCAGCAGGGCCTCGACCACCTCGGCCATGGCCACGTCGTGACCTGAGCAGACGTTGTAGGCCTCCCCCGTCACACCAGCGATCACCAAGGATCGATAGGCCCGCACCACGTCTCGGACGTCGGTGAAATCGCGCCGTGCGCTGAGGTCACCCACCACCAGCGAGGTGCCCCCGCTGCGCGTGGCCTCGACGATCCGATGGGCGAACGCCGAGACGGCGAACGAGCGCGCCTGGCCGGGTCCGATGTGGTTGAAGGGTCGTGCCACTACCGCATTGAGCCGATGGAGCTCGACCGCCTCGCGCACGGCCTCCTCGGCGGCCACCTTGGAGACGGCATAGGGGGACACTGGTGCGAGCTCACAGGTCTCGGTCACGGGGAGCTGAGCGGGAATGACCGTGCCGTAGACCTCAGAGGAGCTGATCAGGAGGACTCGGGCCTCAGGGACCACCGCACCCACTGCGGCGAGCACGCTGGAGGTGCCGCCCGCGTTGACGGCCAGGTAGCGATCAGGATCCTTCCAGGACTCCCCCACGTGGGCCAAGGCAGCGAGGTGGTAGATCGCCTCAGGCTCAAAGGCCTCAAGCACGCGGCGCACCGCGCCTTCGTCGGTGACGTCGACCTCGAGGTCCACGCCGAGCACCTCGTCACCTTCGACTTCGAGATGAGCGCGAAGGTGTGCGCCCACGAAGCCGCCCGCTCCGGTGATCAGTGCCTTCATCGTCGCCCTCGCTCCCCTGCCAGCCGGTAGGCCTCAAGGTGCACGTCCGCGGTGCGCTCCCACGTGAACGTCGCTGCCCGTGCAAGCCCGCCGGCCCGGCGGGTTGCCCGCTCTGCCTCGCTGGCGCGGAGTGCACCGTTGAGGCCCTCCCCCAAGGAGTCGACGTCATTGGCCGTGACCAAATAGGGAGCCGATCCGCAGAGCTCCTCCATCACCGATCCTTGCGTGGTCACCAGCGGAGCGCCGCAGGCCAGTGCCTCGAGCGCGGGCAGGCCGAATCCCTCATCGACCGAAGGGTACGCCACCACCGCAGCGGTGCGCAGCAGCGCGGCGATATGGGCGTCCTCGACGTACCCGAGCACGTGGACCCGATTCGACAAGGCCGATGACCCGAGTGCCGCGTCGAACGCGTCGAGTCCCCAGCCGCGCTGGCCTGCGAAGACCAGATCGAGCGAGGGATCCTCCGCGCCGAGTCGCTCGAA
>CAWUMT010000242.1:0-2586 GCA_963923735.1 uncultured Acidimicrobiales bacterium | reverse complement strand
GCGCCTATGCCGAGGAGCTGCGCTCGGTGCGTGCCTCGGGGGAGCGCCTCGAGCAGCTGCGCAAGGACCGCACGGCCGCCGAAGCTCGCCTTGGCGACCACCAGAACGCCACTCGTGCCGCAGAGATCGAGATCGCCGAGGTCGCAGTGCGACGCGAGCAGGTCGTCGACTACGTCCGCCGTGACCTCGGGGTCGAGCCCCAGAGCGCGCTGGAGACCCCCGAGCCCGAGCTGCCCGAAGGCACCGGAGCCGCAGAGCGAGCCGAGGAACTTCAGGCGCAGATCGATGCCTTGGGCCCGATCAACCCGCTGGCCCTCGAAGAGCTCAGCGTGTTGGAGGAGCGCCACGAGGACCTCGACCGCCAGGTGGCCGACGTCCGCGAGGCCCGTCGGGAGCTGCACGAGGTCGTGCGGGCCCTCGACGAGGAGATCATGACCACCTTCGCCCAGGCGGCGGCGGACGTGAACGAGCACTTCTCCGCACTCGTGGCGATGCTCTTCCCCGGTGGACAGGGCCGCATCATCCTGACCGAGCCCGATGACCTCCTGGGCACCGGCGTCGAGCTCGAGGTGCGCCCTGCGGGCAAGAACCTGCGGCGCGTCTCGCTGCTCTCCGGTGGCGAGCGCTCGATGGCGGCACTCGCCTTCCTCTTCGCCGTGTTCCGCTCGCGCCCTTCGCCCTTCTACTTGATGGACGAGGTCGAAGCGGCGCTCGACGACGTGAACCTCCATCGCTTCTTGGGGCTCATCGCGGAGTTCCGCGATGAGGCGCAGCTGATCATCGTCTCGCACCAGAAGCGCACCATGGAGGCCGGTGACGCCCTCTACGGCGTGACGATGCGTCCGGGTGGTTCGAGCCAGGTGGTCTCTCAGCGAGTTCCCAAGGCCGCCGAGGACGACGAGTCCATCGACGCAACCCCAGGGAAGGCCCCGGAGCCCTCGGAGGGTGACAAAGGGTGATCGTCCTGACGATCGTCCTGATCCTCCTGGCCGTCACCGCATTGAGCGGGGCGATCGCCGCCGTTCGGGCTCGATCGAAGAAGAAGGGTGCGGTCACGCCGCCGGCGAGCCGGCCCGCCGCAGCACCCGCGCCCGTTGCTCCCGCACCAGCGAGCACCACCTCGCCGTCTGCGCCGCCAGCCGAAGCGGTGGACGAGGCCATCGAGGTCGGCGAGGTCGAGGCCGTGGCCGGCGAGGTGCCCCCGGCGCCCCTCGAGGAGGAGCCCGAAGAGCGTGCGCCTGAGTACAAAGAGCGGCTCGGTCGCTCCCGAGGCCTCTTCGCCTCGCTGCGCGCCCGGGTGGGGCGCGGCAAGGTCGACGCCGAGGTCATCGAGGACCTCGAGGCCGCCCTGCTCGGTGCAGACGTCGGGGTGAGCACTACCGACCACCTCTTGGAGATGGTCACGACAAAGGCAGCGGCGGGGGAGTTGGAGGACACCTCGGACCTCCTCGGTGCGCTGCGCAGCGAACTCCTCGCCATCCTCTCGACCGGCACCGACGGCCCCGTCGATCGCTCGCTGCGCCACGGAGCCGCTGCGGGGCGAGTTCCCGTGTGGCTCTTCGTCGGCGTCAACGGCGTCGGCAAGACCACCACGATCGGCAAGCTCTCGGCCCGTGAGACCCAAGGTGGCCGCAAGGTGCTCTTGGCGGCGGGTGACACCTTCCGTGCCGCGGCAGCCGATCAACTCTCGATGTGGGCGGAGCGCACCGGGGCCGAGGTGGTGCGCGGTGCGGAGGGAGGCGACCCGAGTTCGGTTGTCTTCGATGCCATCCAGCGTGCAGGGGCCCGCAACGCGGACCTCGTGCTGGCCGATACCGCCGGCCGCCTCCACACCAAGGTCAACCTGGTCGAGGAGCTCAAGAAGGTCCGTCGTGTGGCCGACAAGGAGCCCGGCGAGGTGGTCGAGGTGCTGCTGGTCCTCGATGCGACCACCGGGCAGAACGCGGTCAGCCAGGCCCGAGAGTTCATGGACGCAGTGGACGCCACGGGCGTGGTCCTGACCAAGCTCGACGGCACCGCTCGGGGTGGCGTGGTCATCGCCATCCAGCGAGAGCTCGGCCTGCCCGTCAAGCTGGTGGGGCTTGGTGAGGGAGCCGCCGATCTGGTCGACTTCGACCCTGAGTCCTTCGTCGACGCCCTGCTCGAGCCCTGAGCACCGATCTTCTCAGGTAGCGTCAGGTCGTCATGTTCGACGCACTCTCAGATCGTCTCGATCGCATCGCCGCCAAGCTCAAGAGCCGCGGCCGGCTCTCCGAGGCTGACCTCGACGAAGCCCTCAAGGAGATCCGCACCGCCCTGCTGGAGGCGGACGTCGAGCTCGGCGTGGTGCGCTCCTTCCTCGAGGGCGTGCGCGGCCGCCTCGCCGGCCAGGAGCTCTCCAAGGCCATCACCCCGGGCCAGCAGGTCATCAAGGCGGTCCACGAGGAGCTGATCCGGATCCTCGGGGGCGAGACGCTCAAGATCACCTACGCCTCGAAGCCGCCCACCGTGATCCTGCTCGCAGGTCTCCAGGGTGCGGGTAAGACCACCACGGCAGCCAAGCTGGCCCTGTCTCTTATACACATCTGACGCTGCCGACGATACTCC
>CAWUMT010000241.1:0-2625 GCA_963923735.1 uncultured Acidimicrobiales bacterium | reverse complement strand
AGAGACAGGGGCACTGGTGGCCTCGTCGGGAGCGGCCATCTGCTGAGCCAGGCGGCCTCGTGCCTCGAGGTCGCCGTCGCACGAGGCTCTCAGATCCTCAAGCAGGCAGGCGAAGTGCTCGGAGAGTCCGGTGCGCCAGATCTCAACACCCAGATCCTCCATCGAGTCATAACGGGAGTAGATCGGACCCACCGACGTGCCGACGGCATCGGCCAAGAGGACCGCCGAGGTCTCGTCAAGTCCGCGAGCGGCCACCAATTGGAGGCCAGTCGAGAGGATCATGGCGTCAAGCTCGGAGGTACTCGATCGGCGGCCCTTGGCTCGCTTTGGCTTCGTCGTGGTCACGCTCCCATCGTATCGGGAGCGCCTCTCAGCTCTGGGCCGCCCGGAACCACTCGATGAGGGCTGAGGTTGATCCGTCCAGACTCACTTCAGGGTTCACCCCGGCATGAAGCTGTTCTGCCAGAGGTCCAGCGAGCACCTTGGAGAGTTCGACACCGAACTGGTCAAAGGGGTTGAGGTCCCACAGCACCGCTTGGACGAAGACGGAGTGCTCATAGAGCGCGACCAGCGCACCGAGCGAGCGCGGGGAGAGTTCGACGAGACCGAGGAATGTCGAGGGGCGATTGCCCGGCATCGCCTTGACGGCTGCAAGGTGGTGTGCGATCCCTGCGGCCTCGAGTTCCTCGGCGGACTCTCCGAATGCCAACGCTTGAGCTTGCGCCAGAAGATTCGCCATCATGCGGTCCTGAGGACCCTCGGGCCCCCGGGCCACTCCGATCAGGTCCACGGGCACGCGGTCAGTCCCTTGATGGAGGAGCTGGAAGAACGAGTGCTGCGCCTCGGTGCCTGGAGCGCCGAAGAGGACCGGTGAGGTCGACAACGCAATGGGCTGGCCGGCACGGTCGACCGACTTGCCGTTGGATTCCATCACGAGCTGTTGGAGGTGTTCGGGAAGCAGGCGGAGGTCCCACGAGTAGGGGACGACGGCTTGTGCGCCGAAGCCCAGGATCGATCGGTTCCAGAATCCGATCAGGCCATGGAGGACGGGAAGGTTCATCTCGAGTGGTGCCGTGGCGAAGTGCAGGTCAAGGTCTTCGAACCCGGCGAGCAGCTCGTCGAAGTTCCTCGTTCCGATCGCCGCCATGAGCGAAAGCCCCATGGCCGAAGAGAGTGAGAAGCGGCCACCGATTCCCTCGTCGATGGTGAAGGTGCGCTCAGGAGCGATCCCCGCACGTTGGGCGAGGTCTGCTCGGGCAGTGACCGCGGCAAGGTGGCGGGTGACGTCGGCGTCGTTGCCAAGTTCGCTGCGGAGCCACTCGACGGCGCGGTGAGCCAGGACCCCGGTCTCAAGGGTTGAGAACGACTTGGTGGCCGCCACGAAGAGCACGTGTTCGGCCGAGAGGCCTTCGAGCACTGCGGCGAGCCCGGAGGGGTCGAGACTCGAGGCGAACCGGACCTCGATGGTCCCGTCGTCAGCGTTGGCGAGTGCCGCATGGGCCATGCGCGGACCCAGATCAGATCCCCCGATGCCGAGGTTGACGACTACTCGCAGCGGCTGGTTGGTGGCCCCGAGGACGTCGCCCTTTCGCAGCGCCTCAACGAATCTCCGCAGGGGATCGAGTCCACGAGCACCCTGTGCCCGCTCACGCACGTGAAGTGCCGCTCGCCCCTCACTCTCGTTGACGACTTCCCCTGCGAGCAGCGCGTCGCGCTGGGTCTCAAGCCCAGAGGCACTGGCCAGGTGGAGGAGCGCCTCGAGGTCGGCGCTGCGCACCAACTGCTTCGAGAGGTCGAGGTGGAGTCCAGCGGCGTCGAAGGTCAGGTTCGTCGCGCGCGAAGGATCTGCGGCGAAGCACTCGCGCAGCGAGAGGGACGCAACCTCTGCTCCACGCCTGCGGAGCTCGTCAAGCGCTACGGCGCGCTCGGGTGCTGCGCTCACCTAGCTCGCACCTCCAAGGTGCTCTTCGACATGGGCGATCAGCTGGCGCCAGGCAGTGACAAAGGATGCGGCTCCATCGACCTGAAGGGTGTGGGCCAAGGCGGGAACGTCGATGCCGGCTCCGGCGAACCGGGCGAGCACCTCGTCGCAGTCCCCGCCGTCCTCGGGGAGCACGCCGTCGAGCGTGCCGTGGTCGTAGAACGCCTCCAGGGTGACGTCGGGCATGGTGTTGACCGTGTTGGGTGCAGCCAAGCACCGGACGTAGAGGTCATCGGGCGTCCGTGGGTCCTTGGCCGAGGTGCTGGCCCACAGCACCCGCTGTGGCCGTGCGCCCGCTTCCAAGACGGCCTGCCAGTGTGGTGAGGCGAGGAGCTCATGGTGCGTCGCGTAGACCTTGCGACCTACGGCAAGCGCCAGCTGGTCGCGCAGTTCGTCGCCGACGAGGTCGTTGACCGAGACATCCCATCGGGACATGAACACTGAGGCGACCGAGGCGACTTTCGGATCAAGTCCAGCCTCGAGGCGACGCTCGATGCCGCGCAGGTAGGCCTGAGCAGCGGCTTCATACTGCGAAGCGTCGAAGAGCAGGGTCACGTTCACCGGTACACCAGCGAAGATTGCCTCTTCGATGGCGGGGAGTCCCTCGGGGGTTCCAGGGATCTTGATCTGTCTCTTATACACAT
>CAWUMT010000240.1:0-2627 GCA_963923735.1 uncultured Acidimicrobiales bacterium | reverse complement strand
CGGTGACGGCGTGGCCCACGGCGTCCTACTTGCGCGAGGCGATCGAGCGTGCGGTCGCTGAGGTGCCCGGGGTCGACACGGTGGCGGTGACCAAGCGGACCATGTCCGAAGACGAGCGCCTTGCCTTGCGGCACGCTCTGCGGTCCCTCATGGTCAACGTCTCAGGCCCCCAGGGCCAGCACGGCCACTCTCACGGACTCGAGACGCCGAGGTTCTTGGACCGCTCCTCGACCACGCGGGTGCTCGGCATCTCCTCAGGCAAGGGCGGCGTGGGCAAGTCCTCGGTCACGGTCAACCTGGCCATCGCACTCGCCAAGGCAGGCAAGAAGGTCGGCGTGCTCGACGCTGACGTCTACGGGTTCTCCATCCCCAAGATGCTCGGACCCGATCATGACCCGATCATCCTCGGCGACACCGTGCTACCGACGGCCATCCACGGCGTGCGGTGTCTCTCGATGGGGTTCTTCGTCCCTGATGAGCAGCCGGTGATCTGGCGTGGGCCCATGCTCCACAAAGCCATCGAGCAGTTCGTCACCGAGGCGTTCTGGGGCGAGCCGGACTTCCTGCTGATCGATATGCCTCCCGGAACCGGCGACGTGGCCCTCACGCTCTCTGAAGTGCTGCCTCAGATCGAGATCTACGTGGTCACCACCCCGCAGTCGGCAGCGCAGCGCGTCGCACAGCGCTCGGCATGGGCGGCGCGCAAGATGAAGCTGGCGGTGCGCGGGGTCATCGAGAACATGAGCTGGTTCACCGGTGATGACGCGAAGCGCTACGAGATCTTCGGGTCCGGTGGTGGCGAAGAGCTGGCCAAGGATCTCGGCGTCCCGATGCTGGGCCAGGTTCCCTTGGTTCCTGCACTTCGCGAAGGTGGCGATGAGGGCAAGCCCATCACCGTCGAGGCTCCCGATTCAGAGGCCTCCAAGGCCTTCGACACGATCGCCGAGCGGGTCATCGCACAAGGCCCCGCCCGGGTCTACCGCCAGGAGCTCAAGCTCGGCTGAGCCGGCGGCGCAGCACCATGGCTGCGCCGAGAAGCACCGAGCCGATGCCGAAAGCAACGAGCATCCCGGCGTCATCACCGGTGACTGCCAGTCCACCTGAAGCTGACGTGGTCGTCGTTGCAGGAGTTGTTGAGGTCGTGACCGGCGCAATGTGGGGGGTGACGGCGTTGGTCGTCACCAGGTTGCCTCCACTGATGACCAGAGAGATGGTGAAGTGATAGGTCTGTCCGTTGGTCAGGCCCGAGATGACGCAACTCGTCGAGGTAGTGGTGCAGGTCTTCGAGGAGTCCTCATCTGCAGTCACCACGTACGTGAGGCTGCCAAATCCCCCCATGTCGGCAGGAGCCTCCCAGGAGATCGTGGCGGATTGATCACCGGCGACGGCCGTTGGATTGGTGGGGTCGCCGGGTTGGGTGAGTTGGCGGACGTACTTTCCCCCATCGAGCTGCCAGAAGAAGAATCCCGGGAAGTTCAGCTCCCCCATGACGAATCCGCTGACATTGGGCTGCGTCGCCAACTCAGTGAAGTCGAGTGAGTCGATGCCGATCCCGATACCCGTTGACGTCCCCACGAAGACCCCGAGGGTCGTCGAAATCGCCTGGATCGAAACGGCATTCACTCCTGACGCGAAGTGCTGGCTCAAGATCGGGGTGCAACCAGTTGTGAGATCCAACAGGTAGATCTTTGAATTCGCGTGGTCGATCAGGATCAGTCCCTGAGCCGAGCTGTTGATGAACAGCGCCACGTCAGTCACCTCGGGTCCGTAGCTCCCAGAGCACGAAGACATCAGGGTGCCCGAGGTGTCGATGAAATCAATGCTCCCTGAGGCCCCCGTTCCGATTGCGAGGTATCCGCCGAAATAGGAGATACCGGTGGGGCTCTGCGAGCCCGACAGCGTGTACACCAGTGATGCAGCACCACCTGACTCTGGAATCGACCAGATCGAACCAGGCGAACCTGCAACTCCCACGTAGAGGACGTGGTTCACGTCGTCGAGTGTGACGTCCGTCGCGGCTCCTGAGAGCGGCGAGGAGTTCACGACGGTCACCACGCCTTGAGGCGTGACCTGTCGTACGTTCCCATCACTTGAAGAGACGAAGGCATTGTGGGACGTCTGGTCCGCGGCGAGTCCGGTGGCGCCGGGAATGGTCGCGATGAGCCCATTGGGATTCGATCCACCTGCAGGCAGGGCCTTGCCCAAGGCGCCGAGCGTGAGACATCCGACGGCAATGACAGCGATGGCCGCTGAGACTCGCATCGTTCGGGACGTCATTCGGTTGGTCATTTGGCTCCTCAGGGCGAGTGGACGGGCTCATTCTGCCGGGTTCAGGTTCTGCCGACAACCGAGGTGTTGTGGAAGGCTTCTCGCGGAGAAAGGAGGGGTCATGGGGTCGATCAACGGTTCGACGGCCGTCATCACTGGGGGAGCCAGCGGCATCGGTCGGGCATTGGCTGAGCGCTTCGCCCTCGAGGGGGCTCGTCTGGTGCTCGCCGACGTCGAGGAGGGTGCGCTCGATGAGACCGTGGCGCAGCTGGCCGCCGGCGGAGCCGAGGTGCTGGGTGTGCGCTGTGACGTGGCGGACCTCGCCCAGGTCGAGGCGCTTCGAGATGCTGCCCTCGACC
>CAWUMT010000239.1:0-2629 GCA_963923735.1 uncultured Acidimicrobiales bacterium | reverse complement strand
GACTGACGACATCGTCGACGTGATCGTGGAGATCCCTGCAGGATCTCGCAACAAGTACGAATACGACCACGAGCACCACCGGATCCGCCTGGATCGACGACTCTTCACCGCCACGAGGTATCCCAACGACTACGGCTTCGTGCCCGACACGCTCTCAGAAGACGGCGATCCGTTGGACGCACTCGTGCTGATCGATGACCCCACCTTCCCGGGCTGCTGGGTCTCGGCGCGCATCGTGGGCGTCTTCTACATGACCGACGAGGCGGGCCCTGACGCCAAGCTCATCACGGTGCTGGACAACGACCCTCAGCGCGAGGCGATCCGCGACCTTGGGGATCTTCCGGCGCACTATCTCAACGAGATCGCCCACTTCTTCGACATCTACAAGGACCTCGAGCCCGGCAAGACCTCTGAAGCCGGTCACTTCGAAGGCCGGGAAGCCGCCCTCGCAGAGCTCGAGCGCTGCCGCGAGCGGTTCCGGACCACGCCGCACTGAACCTCCGATCCCCCTGCAGGCCAGGGGGCAGTCGTCAGTTCGAGGGCGGTGTCCCGAGGGTCACGGTCTTGGTCGAGGACTTGGTGCCCTGCTGTACCGTCACCTTCACCTTGTCGCCGGGTTTGTGGGACTTCGTCGCTGCGATGACCTCCTCGGCGGAGGTGACCTTCTCGCCGTCGATCGCCGTGATCACGTCCCCTTGGGCGAGGCCGGCCTTCTGTGCGGGGCTGCCCTGGGCTACGGAGAGGACCAGCACGCCCGAGGTCGGCACCAAGTTGTACTGCGAGCGAAGGCTGTCGGTCAGCGTCGTGATCTGGACGCCCATGTAGCCGCCGGTCGCCGCACTGATGGTCCCGCCCTTCTCGAGCTCAGGCAGCAACGCCATCAAGCGGTTCGAGGGGATGGCGAACCCGATGTTCTGGGCCTGGCCGGAGTTCGAACCCGCGACGGCGGTGTTCATGCCCATGACGTGGCCGGCAGAGTCGAGCAGGGGCCCGCCCGAGTTGCCGGGGTTGATCGCCGCGTCGGTCTGGATGAGGTTGGTCAGCGTCTCAGAGCCCGAGCCGTCCTCGGAGGCCGCAGTGACGGTGCGACCCATGGCCGAGATGATGCCCGTGGTCACCGTGGGCGTGGCTGCAGCGAGGCCCAGGGCGTTGCCGATGGCAACGGCGGCGTCGCCGACCTCGACCTTGTCGGAGTTCGCCATGGTCATTGCCGGGAGGTTCTTCGCATCGTTGATCCGCAGCAGCGCCACGTCATTGGACGGGTCGCGCCCGACGAGGGTGGCGTCGAGGGGCTTGGGGGTCGAGTTCTCCGTCTTCGACTGAGTGACCGTGATGGTCCCGCCTGAGGAGGCGGCGTTGGCGATCACGTGATTGTTGGTGAGCACCATCCCGTCCGAAGAGATGATCATCCCGGTCCCCTGCGCCTCGCCGCCTCCACCGACCGAGTCGATCGAGACGATCGAGGGCAGGACGCGCTTGACCAGATCGGGAACCGAGACGCCGTTCGGAAGCAGGGCCGCCCCGGGCGAGGCGCCTGACTGCGAGACGCTCACGGAGCTCGAATTGTCCTTGACCGCCCAGCCACCGATGACGCCGCCGAGCAGGGCGGCGACCAGGGCAACGAGCCCGACCTTCCACATCGCCGAGCGCGAGCCCTTCGGAGCCGAGTCCGAGGGGTCAACCCTCGAGGGACCTCCGGTCGGTGGGGTCGGAGGGATGCTCAAGGCGCTTGTTCCCCGGGAGGGGGCGCCGGAGGGGTCTCCGTGCGTGGGGCTGTTCCGGTGGGCCTCCCACCAGGGCGTCGCGGCAGGAGGCGTCGAGCCCGTGGGAACCTCATGGTTGGACTCGTCTGCCACCTGTCACTCCTCTCGCACGTCGGCACGGCGCCGAGCCGGATCCGATTCGCAGTCAGCCTAGGGCCGCGAGCCGTGGAACTGGGTGCGGGGAGGGTCGAAAGGACACCCCGTTCGGCTCAGGTAGATTTGTCCTCCCATGGCCAAGAGCATCGAGATCCAGTTGACCAGCCGCCTCGGCGAGGACCAGTGGTCCTGGCGCGCCGCAGGTGCCCGTGAGCCCCGAGGCACGCTCAGCGTCTCGCTGGTTCCCCAGGGGGCCAAGGAGGGCGACGTCCTCTCGGCGGAGTACGAGCGTTCCATCGAAGGGATCGAGATCACCTCACTGGCGGGGGCACAGCCCGTCAAGGAGCGCACCGGCAAGTCCGAGACGATCGAGCTGCTTGGTTCAGGACGTGAGCAGGAAGGCGTGACCTGGAGTCTCGCCCCCAAGGGCAAGGGACGCCCCCGTCGGGACGGCGACCGCGGCCCGCGTCGTGAAGGAGACCGAGGTCCTCGTCGCGACGGCGAGCGTGGCCCGCGTCGCGACGGCGCACAAGGCCGTGGCGGCGACCGCCGGGGTGGACCTTCGCGTGGCGAGGGGCGTGATGGTCGTGGACGGCCGCAGAGCACCCCTCAGTCGACGGAGTTCCGCAACGCACTTCTGGCGACGCTGGACGCGGCACAGCTTCCCGTGGCCGAGCAGCTCCTGCGCGGCGGGATGCCTGCAGTGCGCCAGGCCATCGCCGAGCAGGCCACTCAGGCCCGGACCTCAGGACAGCCGCCGGTGGCCGAGG
>CAWUMT010000238.1:0-2636 GCA_963923735.1 uncultured Acidimicrobiales bacterium | reverse complement strand
AGGTGGTGCTCCCACGGGTCAACTCGGACCTCTTCGAGGTGTTCGCCGACGCGGCCCGTGGCGAGTTGCGCGGCGCGCCTGAATTCCTCGAGGAGGCAGCAGTCACCGTGGTCCTGGCGGCAGCCAACTACCCGGGTACGCCGCAGATCGGGATGGAGATCCGGGGTCTTGATGCCCGCGGTCAGCTGGCGGATCCCCTTCAAGGCGTCACGGTCTTTCACGCAGGGACGGCCCGTCCTGATCCCGAAGGGCCTTTTCTGGTCAACGGAGGCCGGGTGCTCACCGTCACCGCACTCGGAGCGAGCATCGCGGCGGCGCGTGAGCTGGCCTACAAGGCAGCCGAGACCATCACCTTTGAGGGAATGCAGATGAGAGGCGACATCGCAGCGAAGGCTGCGAGGCAGGAGCAGTCATGATCAATCGCTACGCACCCAAGGACATGGCGGCGCTCTTCAACGATGAGGCCCGCTTCGACGCCATGTTGGAGGTCGAGCTGCTCGCCGCGGAGGCGCTGGCCACGCTTGACGTGGTGCCCGCCGCGGACGCCAAGGCGTGCCGAGAGCGCCGACCGGTGATCGACTCGGCCTTCGTGGCCGCGGTCGATGAACGCGAGGCCATCACGAACCACGACACCGCGGCCTTCGTCGACATTGTCCAGGAGCGCATCGGCGCACCCGAAGGAGCGTGGATCCACTACGGCCTGACCTCCTCTGACGTGGTCGACACCGCACTGTGCTGGCAGCTGAGCAAGGCGGCGGACCTGCTGATCGAGGCCTCGGAGGCCTTCATCAAGGTCCTGGTCCGTCGGGCCACTGAGACCATCGACATCCCCGTGGTGGGTCGCACCCACGGCATGCACGCCGAGCCTACGACCTTCGGGGCGAAGTTCTCGCTCTTCGCCCTCGCTGCTGCTCGGGATCTCGAGCGCCTGCGTCGGGCCCGAGCCGCGGTGGCGGTCGGCAAGCTCTCGGGTGCGGTGGGGACCTATTCGAACATCGACCCCGCCGTCGAGGACTATGTGTGCGAACACCTCGGCCTCACTCCCGTCCCGGCGACTCAGGTCATCGCTCGGGACCGTCACGCAGAGCTGCTCTGGGCCTGTGCGGCCACGGGTGCGACAATCGAGCACCTTGCTACGGAGGTCCGCCACATGGCCCGCTCCGAGGTGGGGGAGGCCGAGGAGGCCTTCCGCCCCGGCCAGAAGGGGTCCTCAGCCATGCCCCACAAGCGCAACCCGGTGCTCTCTGAGCGGCTGTGTGGTCTGGCTCGGGTGCTGCGCGGTTACCTCTCGGCTGGACTCGAGGACGTCGCCCTCTGGCACGAGCGGGACATCTCGCACTCCTCGGTAGAGCGGGTCATCCTTCCCGATGCCTGCTTGTTGACCCTCTACGTGCTGCGCAAGGCCACCGAGCTGGTCGACGGCCTCGTGATCAACGAGGCCCGGGCGCTCAGGAACTTGAACGAGGGAAGCCTCGGTCTCGTGTACTCCCAGTCGGTGCTGCTCACGCTGATCGACCACGGCATGGTCCGCGACGACGCCTATCGCATCGTCCAGCGCGCGGCGCGTCAGGCGGTCGAGGAGCAGCGCAGCTTCCGCGACATCGTCGAAGCCGATCCTGAGGTCACCCTGAGCACCGAGGAGCTCGAGCGGGCCTTCGATCTCGATCGCATGCTGGCCCACCGAGGTCGCTACCTCACCGCACTCGAGGCGCTGCGATGAGTGGCCTCACCGACCTCGGTCTGCGGCCGATCCATCGGGGCAAGGTCCGCGAGCTCTACGACGTCGACGGGGAACACCTCTTGATGGTCGCCTCGGATCGCATCAGTGCCTTCGACGTGGTCATGGACCAGACCATCCCCGAGAAGGGCCGGGTCCTCACAGCGATGACGGCGTTCTGGGATGCCGAGCTCGGCGGGACCGCCCCCCAGTCGCTCGTCACCTGTGATCCGGTGGTCATCGACGAGGTGGCGCCGGGCTTCCTCGCGCAGAGCTGGGCACACGGGCGTTCCTCGCTGGTGCGCCGTGCCGAGATGCTTCCTCTCGAGTGCATCGTGCGGGGCCGGCTCGCCGGACAGGCTTTCGAGGAGTATGCGGAGCGCGGCACGATCCACTCGATGCCTGCACCCGAGGGGCTCCGCCTGGCCGACCCGCTTCCCGAGCCGATGTTCACGCCCTCGACCAAGGCCGAGGAGGGGCACGACCTCAACATCTCGATCGCTGAGGCGGCCGAGATCGTGGGGTCCCGGCGGCTGGACGAGGCGATGGAGCTCTGTCTCAAGCTGTTCAACGCCGCGTCCGCTCGCTGCGCGGCCGCAGGGTTCGTGCTCGCCGACACCAAGTTCGAGCTCGGGTTGATCGACGGCAAGCTCCACCTCTGCGACGAGGTGGTCACCCCGGACTCTTCGAGGATCTGGCCCGCTGACCAGGTGGTCCCCGGCGAGGTCCCGCCGGCCTTCGACAAGCAGCCGTTCCGTGACTGGCTCGCAGGGCTCGACTGGGACCGCACGCCACCGCCGCCCGAGGTCCCTGCCGACGTGATCGAGGTCACCTCGGAGCGCTACTGCTCCGCCTATGAGCGGGTGACGGGACGTTCCTTGGCGGAGTGGTACCTGTCTCTTATACACATCTCCGAGCC
>CAWUMT010000237.1:0-2642 GCA_963923735.1 uncultured Acidimicrobiales bacterium | reverse complement strand
CACAAGGAGTATCGTCGGCAGCGTCAGATGTGTATAAGAGACAGCTCCAAGATCGGCCATGAACTCCTCGGGATCCCGGTCGAGCTCATAGACCGCCAAGAAGCGATGGGTGGCCTCGGGATCCTGAGCGGCCAGCTCGTAGCGAGCCGCCCCGAGCGCGCCATCGAGTGCGCAGACCTCGGGGAGGTGTGTGTGGTCGTACCACTCGTGGTACTCAGCCTCCTTTCCCTCTGCAGGGTTGGAGTACACCAGGAACAACCAACGGTCAGCCATCTCTTCTCCTTGTGCGTTCGATCTGCTTCGTGAGGAGTTCTCAGACTTCGACGGACTCGCCGGCCACCCAACGACGCACCACGAGGTAACGGCCATGGAGGGCGCCGCGATCATGGTTGCCGAAGGACAGCAGCGTTCCCTCGTGACCCTCCGCGGCGGGGAGCCACTTGATCTGCTCGAGTCCGTCGCGCACACCTGCGCGGGTGCGCTCCGGCGCCCTCGCCAAACCCTCGACCACGAGGCGGCCGACGTCCCACCCGATGCAGGCTCGAGCGGCCTCCCGGAACGAGAGCGACATCTGTCCCCTCAACCGTTGGAGCTCCTGGTTGTGCTCCGAGCACATGTCGAGGTACCAGAACCCGTCGATCTGTTTCGCGAAGCTCGGATCCCACCCCCGGAGCCCCGCCGTGTTCATCGCACAAGGTCCCGCGAACCCTCTCTCCGTGAGACCCCGGCCGATGGCAGGGGCGGCAAGCCCAAGTCCGAGATAGAGGACGGCGTCGCAGTTCGATCCCATGATTGCCGTCACCTGCTCGGTGGCGTCTTCGGCCAACGGTGCGATCGAGGGCATGGCCGCAATGGTCATACCCAGCACTGCGGCTTCTTCGAGGAAGAACGAAAGGTAGCGCCGGCCGATGGGTGAGGCGTCGTAGGCCACGCCGATCCGCGTGGCACCCAGGCCATGGAGGTGGCGGGCCAGCACGATGGACTCGTCTTCATGACTGCCGACCTGGAGGTGGAACATCCACTCGCTGCGTGCTCGCTCGGTACCCGCCCAGTTGAGCGTGGGGACCTCGGCCGCATCTGCGAGCGGAGTCGCCACAAGGGCATTGTCACCGATGGCGGGGCCGACGATCAGCAGCACGTCGGCAGCGACCAGTTCTTCATAGGCGTGGATCACGTTGGCCGCCGTCCCCTGAGGGAGGCCCAATCCCGAGGCGTGAACCAGTTCGAGATCGCGATCGAGACGTCCCGAGGCCTGAAGCTCCTCCGCGGCAATCCGAATGAACTGATCAAGGTGCCCGGGGCCTGCCGGTGCACCCGTGACGTCATCGAGGATCCCGACCTTGAGCGGTGCTGGCTCCATTTCGTACCCCCTTGGGGAACCGATTGCCGGTTCCCTCGGGTCGAATGGTAGGCCGGTCTCCCCGCTAGCGCCCGAAGTACGGGGTGATCGAAAGGTCCGCCGTGCTGAGAATGCCCGGTGCCGCCTCACAGGTTGCACGGATCGAGTTCACCGGCAGATTGGCGTTGATGCCAGCAGACCAGGCTCCGTACTCGGTCGTGGCAAAGCGCAGATCCATCACCATTGGCACGTCACCCTCAACCGTCACGTGCCACCCGGTGTCCAAGACCCCCCAGTCAGGTTCAAGGTCCTTCGTGACGTACATCGTCCTCGAATACTCGAACATCGCACGGTCTTCGTGGAATCCCACCACGTGCTGACGCCAGGCACCGACCGTGCCGGCCTTGATCTCCATGACGTCGATCTGCTTGTCGGTTCTCGCCACGGCGACCTCCGAGGTCGAGGTCATCTTGTCGATCGGCACGCCGAGGGAGTCGGCAATCTGACGGAGCGAAGCGCCATCGGTCTTCTCGGTCCGGATCGCGCCGTCACCTGTGTCGGCGTCCTTCGGGTCCATCCCGAAGAACTGGGCGAGAAACTCGGGGGACTTGCGCGTCTCCAAGTTGGCGTACTGATCGATGACGAACCGACCGAGCCGTCGCTCCATTGTTACGAGTGCCAAGGGGACCACCTCGGTGATGAACCCCGGGCATGATCCGGTGTCATAGAGCGAGCTGTTCCCCTCCTCGCACGCAGCCACAAGTCGAGTCCGGACGTCCGGATCGAGTGAGGGCACGTGATGGAACGTGGTCACGGTGGTGACCACGTTGATCCCGGCGCGCAAGATCGCACAGAGGTCGTCGATTGACTCTTGGTCGAGCAGCGGCATGTACATCACGCAGTCGGGACGTGCGGCAAGCACGTCGTCGAGCTGATCGGTGGCGATCACGCCGATGGGGTCGATGCCGCATAGTTGCCCAGCGTCTCGGCCGAGCTTCTCGGAGTTGTAGACGCGCACGGCAACGAGTTCGAACTCAGGGTGATCGATGATCGAGCGCAGTGCACTCAGGCCAGTGTGTCCGGTTCCCCATTGTGCAAGGCGAAGTGTCGGACGGGTCGAGGTGGTGGTCAAGGGTCGCTCCTGTCTTGGCTTCGATCTGCGAGGTCCACACGGAAGGAGGTGACGAGCTTGGCCAACAAGGCCCCCAGCGTGGAGAGGTCCTCGGGGCTCCACTCGCCGAGTGCTCGAGCCACCGCGTCTCGACTCGCGTCGCGCACCTGTGCCGCTGCAACGCGTCCCGCT
>CAWUMT010000236.1:0-2698 GCA_963923735.1 uncultured Acidimicrobiales bacterium | reverse complement strand
CTTTGGCTTCCCCGTCGTCCCCGAGGTGTACAGGATCGTCGCGTCATCGTCCGGGTGGATTGAAGCCTCGGGAAGCGTGGCCGCAGGGTCGACCTCGCCCAGGAACTCGTCGAAGCGCATCGTGGCCACGCGCGTGGCGGGAGTGCTCACGTCGAACGGTGCGCCCCGGTCCTCGGATGCCACGACCACCGTCTCAAGTGCGGCGACGTCGTCGAGGATGCTCGAGAGTCGTGCCAAGCGCTCGAGGTCGACCAGGACCACCTTGGCTCCGGAGTCCTCGAGCCCGTAGACGAGCTCCTCAGTCGTCCACCACGCGTTGAGGGGAACGGCGATGGCGCCGAGCGACAGCGTGGCCCAGAAGGTGATGATCCACTCAGGGAGGTTGCGCATGGCGATGGCCACGCGGTCGCCCTTGGAGACGCCGAGCTCGGTCAGTCGAGCTGCAGCAGTCGCCGCCATGGCGAAGTGCTGCTCGAAGCTGATGCGTTCATCTTCGTAGACCAAGAAGTCCTGGTCGCCGAATTTCTTGGAGTTGATCAGGATGTCGGTGAGCGTCTGCGGGGCGTTCTTCCAGACGCGTGTGGCCACGCCGCCGATGTCGACCGTCTCCATCTCGAACATCGCACCGGGAGAAGTCAGCTGCTCGGTGGCCTCGGCCAGAGAGAGGACGGGGGTGGGCTCAGGCATCGACGCTCCTCAGGAGGTGGTCTCGGTAGTGGCGGAGTTCTTCGATGGACTCGCGGATGTCATCGAGGGCCCGGTGCGCCCCCTTCTTGTTGGGTGCAGTCTTGGCCACCTTGGGATTCCAGCGACGGGCGAGTTCCTTGAGGGTCGAGACGTCCACGCAGCGGTAGTGGAGGAAGTCCTCGACCTTGGGCATCTGTGCGGCGAGGAATCGCCGGTCTGTGCCGATCGAGTTGCCGGCCAGCGGAATGCGGTCTTCGGTGCCGAGGTGTTGGCGGAGAAAGGCCAATGTGGCCTCCTCCGCCTCCTCCAGGCTCAGCGTGGAGGAACGGATCTGTTCGAGGAGACCTGAGGACGTGTGCATCTCGACCACATGAGGGTCCATCTCGGCCAATTCGGCCTCCGTGGCGTGGATCACCAAGTCGGGGCCCTCAGCCACGATCATGAGGTCATCGTCGGTGACGATCGAGGCGATTTCGACGATGACGTGACGAGTGGGCTCAAGGCCAGTCATCTCCAGATCGATCCAAGCGAGCATGGGTCCTGAGCCTATGCGAGTCGCGGGATTCGAAGCCGGGGCGAGGGGTACCCTTGGGCGGTGATCGAGGTGCCCATCGAGCTGAGCAGTCCTGAGGCGGTGGTGCCCTCCTATGCCAACGCCGCAGATGCGGGATGTGACCTTGTGGCGGCCGAATCGATCCTCCTCGCCGCCGGAGGCGGGCGCGGGCTTGTCGGGACCGGCACCAAGGTGGCGATCCCTGAGGGGTTCGCCGGATTCGTCCAGCCTCGAAGCGGCCTTGCCCTGCGCCATGGGGTGACCTGCCTCAACACGCCCGGCCTGATCGATGCGGGGTACCGCGGCGAGCTCAAGGTGCTGCTCGTGAACCTCGATCCGGTCCACGACTACGAGGTGGCCGTCGGCGATCGCATCGCGCAGTTGGTGATCCAACGTGTCGAGCACGTCGCCTTCATGCCGACGGACTCGCTGGACGACACTGAGCGAGCACACGGCGGCTTCGGGAGTTCTGGGCGATGAAGCCCGAGGCGCTGGGGGCGCTCGACTCAGTCTTCGTCACCATGGACGCTCCGAACGCTCCGCTGCACGTCGGCGCGCTGATCGAGCTCGAAGCACCGCCGGGGGGAGAGGTGGACCCCGAGCGGCGTTTCGCCAAGATCCGCGAACGCATCGAAGAGCGCCTCTCGACGATCGCCGTGCTTCGTCGGCGGGTGGTGCGAGCACCGTTCGACCTCGGCCAGCCGATCCTCGTCGATGATCCGGAGTTCGACCTGGACTTCCACATCGTCCGGCGTGCCGTCCCCGCTCCGGGCGGCCCTGCCGAGGTCGACTCCCTCGTTGCCCGGGTTATGGCCAATCCCTTGGCCCCGGACCGGCCCATGTGGGAGCTCAGCGTCATTGAAGGCTTGGCGGGTGGTCGCACCGCGCTGTTGGCCAAGATCCACCACGCTCTCGCCGATGGTGTCTCGGGTGTGATGGTCTTCGCGGGGCTCTTCGACCTCGAAGCCGACGCGCCGATGCGCCCTGCCGGCGAAGCGGTTCAGGCCGAGGAGGTTCCTCCCGTGCCGACGCCACTTGAGATGCTGGGGCGCTCCTCCTCGGAGATCCTCCGTCGACCCGGGGCCGTGCTCGAAGCCCTGGGGACCTCGTTGACGCGGTTGGCGGCCAAGGTCGATGAACTGGTTGCGGGTCCGAGTGACGGAGCGCCTCCCGGGCACGACGCGAACCTCTTCGAAGCTCCCTCGACCTCCCTCTCGGGGACCATCAGCCATGCGCGGCGATTCGGGCGCTTGGAGCTCTCCCTTTCTGCCGTGAAGGTGGCGGCCAAGCGCCACGGCGGAACGGTCACCGACTTCGCCATGTCGATCACCGGTGGAGCGCTGCACCGCCTGCTCGACGAGCGCGGCGAATCGGTGACGAAGGACCTGGTGGCCTTCGTCCCGGTCAACATCAGGGTCCCCGGCACCGAGGGGGATCTCGGCAATCGGATCACGGCTC
>CAWUMT010000235.1:0-2714 GCA_963923735.1 uncultured Acidimicrobiales bacterium | reverse complement strand
GAGGCAGTGGCGGCCAAGGGGATGCTCGCCACCCTTCCCGCCTCGACGCTGGCCAAGGTTCCGAAGGCTGATTCGAGCCCCACCGGAGCCTGGGTCGGGGTGTCTGCTCGGGTGGCGGTCCTCGCCTATTCGAAGGACAAGCTCAGCCCTGAGAAGCTGCCGACCACCATCTTGGGCCTGGCGGATCCGAAGTGGAGGGGCAAGCTCGGCCTCGCGCCCACCGAGTCGGACTTCAAGCCGATCGTGACCTCGGTCGAGCGCACCTACGGCCACACAGCGGCCCTCAAGTGGCTCGAAGGACTCAAGGCCAACAGCGGTGGCCATATCTATCCCGACAACGAGGCGCTGATCGCGGCGATCAATAGGGGAGCGGTGGAGCTCGGCGTGCTCAACCAGTACTACTGGTACCGGATGGCTGAAGAGGTGGGTCGCACCGGTATGCACTCGGCGCTGGCCTACTTCCACGACGCCGATCCCGGCTACGTGCTCGCCATCTCGGGCGCCGGGGTGCTAGCCTCCTCGAAGCAGCAGGCCAATGCCAAGCGCTTCGTGGCGTTCTTGGTCAGCGCAGAGGGCCAGAGCATCATCGCCAACTCGGGTTCCTTTGAATACCCGATCGCCCCGGGTGCACCTGCTCCTGCGGGGGAGCCGCCGCTGTCCTCGCTGCACCCCGCCCCGTTGAGCATCGCAGACCTGGGCACGGGCGCCTCCGCGTTGGCCCTGCTCCAAGAGGCCCAGCTGCTGTGAGCCTCGCCACCGCCGAGCGCATCGCACCCGTCGTCACCGAAGAGCGGCGAGGCAAGGGGCGCAAGCCCTGGTTGCTGATCGGTGCGGCATGGGTCGTAGCGCTCTTCGCCCTCGCACCGATCGGTTTCCTGCTCCTCCAGGCTTCGCAGTCGGGATGGGGCGCACTCGGCCACGTGCTCTTCCGTCGCCTCACCGGCCAGTTGCTGGTGAACACCGTGGAGATGACCGTGCTGACCACCCTGGCGGCCGTCATCCTCGGCGTGGCAGCCGCGTGGGTGCTCGAGCGCACCGACGTGCCGTGTCGCCGACTCTTCTTCGTGGCCCTGTTGATCCCCGCCGCGATCCCGGACTTCATCGAGACCTTCGGCTGGATCGGCCTGTGGCCCTCGCTCCACGGATTGTGGGGGTCGGTCTTCGTGCTGTCGCTGGCGGTCTATCCCTTCGTGATGCTTCCCGTCATTGCCGCCCTGCGTCGGATCGATCAGGGCCGAGAGGACGTGGCGCGCAGCCTCGGGGTGTCAAGCCTTGCCACGTTCGTGCGGGTCACGCTCCCCGAGCTGGCCACGCCGATCGCCGGAGGAGCCCTCGTAGTAGCGCTCCAGCTGCTTGCGGAGTACGGCTCGTTCCAGATGCTGGGCTTCCGCACCTTCACCACCCAGATCTTCTCGGCCTTCAAGGTGGGCTTCGACCTCGCGGCGGCGTCCGCGCTGAGCCTCGTTCTCGTGGTGCTCTCGGCGATCCTCGTGCGTGTCGAATCAGGGGTGGGTCGCCAAGGCCGGACGCTCATGACCTCTGCAGGCCTCGCACCGCGTCGACTCGCCCTCGGCAAGCTCAAGGCGCCGGTGGTCGTCGTGCTCCTTGGTCTGGTGACCCTGGCGCTGATCGTCCCTGTCGGCGAGGTGGTCCGGCTCCTGCTCAACCCCGGGCGCTCGCTGCTGCCGAGCGCGTCGATCTGGGGGCCTCTCGGCTACACGGTGCTCTACGCGGTGGCCGCCGGAGTTCTCGCGGTCATCGGAGCAACCCTGGTGGCGCTGTGCTCGCATCGGGCCCGTGGCTGGCTCCGCAGGATGCCGTCGGGTGCCTCGCTCGTCCCCTTGGCCGTCCCCGGCGTCGTGGTGGCTCTCGCTTTCACCTACATGGCCGAGCACTACTTCCAGGGTCGGCTCTATCAGTCCTCGACGCTGCTGGTGCTGGCCTACTCGGTGATGTTCCTGCCGCTGGCCTTCGTGGGCATCCGGGCCTCCCTGGCCCAGGTGCCCGCCTCCCTCGGCGAGGTGGCTGCGTCACTCGGCGTCCGGCCGTTGGCACAGTTCGTGCGCATCACCCTGCCGCTGATTGCCCCAGGGATAGCGGTGGGCTTCGCACTCGTGTTCCTGACCACATTGACTGAGCTGACGGCCACGCTGGTCCTCATCCCGACGGGGGTCCAGACCCTGGCCACGGAGTTCTGGGTGTACCAGTCGAACTTGGCCTACGGCCAGGCGGCTCCCTACGCTGCGGCCATGATCATCGTGGCCGGCCTGCCGTTGGCACTCATCTCGGGCCTGGACCTGCGGCGAGGGAGGCGATCATGACTTCACCGATCACGCCCGTCCTCGAGGTCCGCGATGCGTCGAAGTCCTTCGACGGCACTGAGGTGCTTGCCGACGTCGACCTGAGCGTGGCCCCCGGATCACTGTTCGCATTGCTCGGTGCCTCGGGTTCCGGCAAGACGACGTTGTTGCGGGCGATCGCGGGGTTCGAGCGACTCGACCACGGTGAGGTCCTCCTCGGCGGGCACGTCGTCGACGGGTCCGGCACCTTCGTCAGCCCTGAGCGACGTCGCGTGGGCTACGTCCCCCAGGACGGCAGCCTCTTCCCACATCTGAGCGTGGAGGCGAACGTCCTGTTCGGCCTCCCTCGCTCCGAGCGTTCCAGCGCGAAGGCCGAGGAGCTGCTGACCAATGTCGGTCTGGCGGGATTCGGTG
>CAWUMT010000234.1:0-2715 GCA_963923735.1 uncultured Acidimicrobiales bacterium | reverse complement strand
AGTATCGTCGGCAGCGTCAGATGTGTATAAGAGACAGCGTGCGCCGAAGCCACGCGGATCGGCACGAGTCCGGCCTCGGCCTCATGGGCGAGGCGCAGGGCTTCATTGCCCGCCGTGGCCAGGCGATCGGTCGAGAAGACCTGCCCCAGCACCGCGGAGTAGACCATCACGGGCAGGCCGCCCTTCATCGAGATGTACGCCATCACGTCGCAGCCACCCGCCTCGGTGGTCAGTCCGGACTTGATGCCCACGACGCCGGGCACCGACAGCAGCGGGGTGAACGAGTTCATCGTCCCCGCCACGGGAAGGTCCACCGACGTCATCCGCACGATCGGAGACAAGACCTCGGAGGCCATGAGGGCCTTGGCCACCACGATCTGTTCCGCCGCGGTCGAGACCGTCGCCGGGCTATAGCCAGAGGCATCTGCGTAATGCGTGGCATGCAGGCCAAGGGAGGCCGCCTTCTCGTTCATCTTGGCGACGAACGCCTCTTCAGAGCCTGCGGTCCATTGAGCGAGCATCAGGGCGTAGTTGTTGGCCGAGTGCACCAAGAGCCCCTGGAGGAGCTGCAACTCGCTGAGCTTCTCCCCCACCTCGACCGCCGCCCGGCTTTGGCCGTCCTTGAGGTCGAACGCATAGGCCGCCACGTCCTCTGCGGTGACGCTCAGGGTTGGTCCGGCCTGGCCTGGCGAAAGGGGGTGCTCGTCGATGACCACGAGCGCCGTCATCATCTTTGCCGTCGAGCCGATGGCCAACGGCGTCTGGTTTGCTGAGGCCCCCTGCGCGGAGAAGGCAGGGATCCCCCAGGCCCCTTGGCCCTGGGCCGGCCAGTTGACCGTTGGTGGTGCACCACCGGGTTGCGTGACCTCGAGGGCAGTGCTGCTCGGGGTGTAGGTCGCCGAGGTCACCGGGGATCCGAGCGCGAGCCGCGCCCCTCCCGCAGCGACGACGAGCACGAGTACGAGGATGGCGAGGCGAAGGACCCAGCGTCGCTTGGACGACCGGCGTGCCCTGCGACGCTCTCGACGGGTCAGGGTCTCGGACGGTGCGCTCGGCGCGTCGGCCTCCTCCGAGGAGACGTCGAGGGGACTGGACTCACTCACAGGTTCGCCCGGTGCCTCGGGCGGCTCGAGCGGCGGAACCTCGTCGCTCATGCCTAGAGCTCTTCGGGGGTGATCAGCACCTCTCGGGCCTTCGACCCCGTCGACGGCCCCACAACTCCCTGCTGCTCGAGCAGATCCATCAGACGCCCTGCTCGGGCGAAGCCGACGCGGAGCTTTCGCTGGAGCATCGAGGTCGACCCCAGTTGGTTCTCCACGACGATCCGGCGAGCCTCCGAGAGCAGCTCGTCCTCGTCATCGCCACTGAATCCAGCCGAACCACCGCCGCCTTCGATCTCTGAGACCGCGACGACCATCTCAGGTTGGCCTCCCTGGGCCCGCCAGAAGGTGGCAACCTCGCGGACTTCCTCCTCGGACACCCAGGGTGCCTGGATGCGGCGAGGGACGTTCGAACTGGCCGTCAGCAGGAGCATGTCGCCCTTGCCCACGAGGCGCTCTGCACCCGGCTGGTCGAGGATGACGCGCGAGTCGGCGAGTGAGGAGACCGAGAACGCCATCCGAGAAGGAACGTTGGCCTTGATGACTCCGGTGATGACGTCCACCGAAGGCCGTTGTGTGGCCAGCACCAGGTGGATGCCCACCGCACGAGCCATCTGGGCAATCCGGACGACCGACTCTTCGACGTCCCGTGCCGCCACCATCATCAAGTCATTGAGCTCGTCGACGACCACGACGATGAACGGGAGCGGATCGAACTCCTCGCCCTCGTCAATGGCAGCTTCCACCAGCTCGTCGTCATAGAGCTCACCCGACGCCGCCGCCTTGGCCCGCTGCGCGATCGCCTCGATGGCCTTGGCGTCGTCCGGCGGGCCCACCTTGCGCAGGGTCCCCGCGCCGAGGGCCTCGTGGTAGCTCGTGATGTCTCGCACGCCTTGGGTGGCGAGGATGTCGTAGCGGCGCTCCATCTCCTTGACCGCCCAGCTCAGCGCGTTGGCTGCCTTCTTCGGATCGACGACTACGGGGGTGAGCAGGTGAGGAAGGTCGTTGTACTGGCCGAGTTCCACCCGCTTGGGGTCCACCAGGATCAGGCGGACCTGCTCAGGCGTGGTGCGCATCAGCAACGAAGTGATCAGCCCGTTGATGGCGGAAGACTTGCCCGCACCGGTGGCACCCGAGATGAGCACGTGGGGAAACTCCGCCAGATTCTGCATGATGGTCTTGCCCGCGATGTCACGGCCAAGTGCCACCGACAACGGATGAGTGGCTTCTTTGGCTTCCTTCGAGGACAGCAGGTCGCCGAGGGTGACGAGCTGGCGTTGCCGGTTCGGCACCTCGACGCCGATGGCCGATCTCCCCGGGATCGGGGCGAGGATGCGGACATCCGGGCTCGCCATGGCATAGGCGATGTCCTTGTTCAACCCCGTGACACGCGCCACCTTGACGCCTGGACCCAGCTCGAGCTCGTAGCGAGTCACCGTCGGACCCACCGTGGCCCCCACCAGGGTGGTCGTCACCCCATGAGCTTCGAGCGCAGCCACGAGCTCGGCTCCAGCAGCTTCGACCATCCTTCGGTCCGCCTGCTGCGTGCCGGAGGTGGCCAGGATCTTGAGCTGTCTCTTATACACATCTCCGAGCCCACGAGACCAGAGAGGAT
>CAWUMT010000233.1:0-2716 GCA_963923735.1 uncultured Acidimicrobiales bacterium | reverse complement strand
TACGGCACCGGCGCCTTCGTCCTGGCCCACGCCGGGTCGCAGCGGCCCGTCGTCCCTGACGGCTTGGTGGCCTCGGTGGCGTGGGATCTCGGAGAGCACGCCGGTGACCACGACCCCTTCGCCTACTGCTTCGAGGGCTCGGCCTTCATCGCCGGGGCGGCCATCCAGTGGCTCCGAGACCAGCTCGGCATCATCGAGCACGCCGCAGAACTCGAAGGCCTTGCCGCTCAAGCCGCCATGGGCGCAGAGGGACTCAGCCTGATCCCGGCCTTCGTCGGCCTCGGCAGTCCGTTCTGGGACGACTCGGCCCGCGGCGCGCTTGTGGGGATCACCCGGGGTTCGGGGCGCGCCCAGCTGGCCAGCGCCACCATCGATGCGCTGGCCTTCGAGGTCGCCGCGATGACCCGGGCCATGGCGAGCGCGGGGATCGCCCTCGATGAGCTCCGCCTCGATGGGGGCGCCTCGGTCATGGATACGCTCGCGGCGCGCCTGGCCGACGCCGCCCAGCTCACCGTGGTGCGGCCCACCTCGCTCGAGACCACTGCAACAGGTGCGGGGCTCCTCGCCGGCCTCGCCGAGGGGGTCGTCGGCTCACTCGAGGAACTCTCGGCGACCTACGAGATCGACACCACCCGACACCCCGATCCCGACCCCACCTTGTCCGAGCTTGGCTATCAGGCCTGGATCGACGCGCTCGAGCGCACCCGCAACTGGGCCTGAGTCCTTCGTTTCGGGTTCAGGGCACCCTGGGCGCGTAGCGGTCCTCATAGGGCCGACCCGAAAGCGTCGAGATCCGTTCCATGAGCTCATCGGTGAAGCGACGCAGGATCCCGTGGAGGTCGTCCTCGGCGAGCGTGCGGTCCTCGGGCGTGGGAATCAGCGGCTCGCCGAAGCACACCGTGACCCGCCGAAACGGACGCAACAGCTTCGATCCGATGGGCTGGACCTCGGCGGTGCCCCGCAGACCGATGGGCAGGACTGGTGCCCCGGTGTGGATCGAGAGCCGGGCGATCCCTGTGCGGCCCTTGTAGCAGTGCCCATCGGGCGAGCGCGTGCCCTCGGGGTACATGGCGATCACCTTGCCTTGGGCGAGCTCTTCTGCGGCGGTGTCGAGGGCGCGTGCCGCGGCCGAGCCCGAGCCGCGGCGGATGGGGATCTGGCCCACCGCCCGATAGAACCAGGCCGACTTGGGGTCGTCGAAGTACTCGGCCTTGGCCAAGAAGGTCACCCGTCGCGGCACGACGAGCGGGATGAACAGCGAGTCGCAGAACGCCTGGTGGTTCGCCGCCAGGATCACCGCTCCGTGGGCGGGAAGATGCTCTCGGCCCTCGATCCGCACGCGGAAGACCACTCGGAGGATCGGTCCGAGGACCACCTTCATGAGCCAGTAGAGCATCGCCTTCCGACGCTACTCACCAGGAGGCCTCGACGAGGGGGTCTTCGACCCCTCAAGGCGGCCCCGCTCAGGAGAGCTTGGCGAGTCCCTTGCGCAGCATGCGGATGGCCTGGGCCGTGCGCTGCTCGTTCTCGATCAGCGCGAAGCGCACGTGGCCGTTGCCGCCGGGGCCGAAGCCCATGCCCGGGCTGGTGGCCACGTCGCACTCGTTGACGAGCAGCTTGGCGAACTCGAGGCTCCCCATGTCCTTGTAGGGCTCGGGGATCGGCGCCCAGACGAACATGGTGCCCTTGGGTGGGGCGAACTCCCAGCCGATCCGGGCCAGGCCGTCGCAGAGCGCGTCGCGGCGGGACTGGTAGATCGCAAGGAGCTCATCTGGGTAGTCCGCCGCCTCGTTCATGGCCACGATCGAGGCGATCTGGATGGGCTGGAAGGTCCCGTAGTCGAGGTAGCTCTTGAGCTTGGTCAGCGCGGCGACGATCTCGGGGTTGCCGACCATGAAGGCCGAGCGCCAGCCCGCCATGGAGAAGGACTTGGTCAGGGTGTAGAGCTCGACGGCGACGTCCTTGGCGCCCTCAGCTTGGAGAATCGACGGCGGCCTGTAGCCGTCGAAGCCGAGGTCCGAGTAGGCGAAGTCGTGCACGATGATCACCTGGTGCTCACGGGCGAAGTCCACGAGGCGCTGCATGAAGGCGAGGTCCACGCACGCGGTGGTCGGGTTGTGCGGGAACGAAGCGATGATCACGCGCGGCTTGGGCCAGGCGTTCTCCCACTGCTCGAGGAGGCCCTGGAAGAACGACTCACCCGGGTCGAGAGCGTCCTCACCCTGAGCTGCGGGGTCCACCATGCGGATCTGGTGGACCTGGGCGCCGGCGAAGAGCGGGGCGTAGATGTGGATCGGATACGAGGGCGAGGGCACGAGGGCCGAGTCACCTGACTCGAGCAGCACCCACATCAGGTGGCTGAGGCCCTCCTTGGCACCGATGGTGGCGACCACCTCGGTCTCGGGGTCGAGCTCGACCCCGAACTTGCGGGCGTAGAGGTCCACCGCTGCCTTGCGGAGCTTGGGGATCCCTCGCGAGGCCGAGTAGCGGTGATTCCGAGGGTTCTGGGCGGCCTCGGCCAGCTTGTCCACGGCCACCTGTGGCGAAGGCAGGTCGGGGTTGCCGAAGCCCATGTCGACGATGTCACGACCCTCTTTGCGCGCTGCGTCACGAAGAGCGTTGATCTCTGCGAAGACGTAGGGCGGCAGGTCGTTGATTCGGCGGAACTCCATCGCTGAATCGTAGCGAGCCCCCGAGACTCCCCCGGACGATGCTC
>CAWUMT010000232.1:0-2732 GCA_963923735.1 uncultured Acidimicrobiales bacterium | reverse complement strand
CGCGCTGGTGCTGTTGCTTGCGGTTGGTTCACGAGCCGTGTGGTCGCCGGTGCTGCGCGTCGTGCTGATCGGCGGACTCTGCGTCTGCACGCTCTGGGGCGGCTTCACGCAGCGTGGCTCGGCTCGGACCCAGGCACCTGAGGTTGCCGCACACCTCAATGTCGCACCGGCGGGTTCGGTGGTGATCTTCTGCCCTGACCAGCTCGGGCCGTCCACCATGCGCTTGGTGCACAACCCGGGCCTCAAGGCCTACGGCTATCCCCGGTTCGATGACCCGAACTTCGTGAACTGGGTCGATTACGACGAGCACCTGACCCAGGCCAACGTGACGGCAGATGCCGCCAAGATCATCTCCATGGCGAACGGACGGCCGATCTTCCTCGACACCGCCCAGGGCTATGCCCAGGCGGGCTACACCTGTGCGGCACTGCGGACCCAGCTAGATCGGACGCTGCGACACCAGGTGGTGGTCCACGGAGACAACGTGAAGTACTTCCAGTCGATGAACCTCGTTGAGTACTTCACAGGGCCCCGCACCCAACCAGCGATCTCCGCCGGCTGATTCCACCGAATCCAAGGGCGATTTCGCTAGGGTTGGCCTCCATGGCCGCCCCACAGATCCCCGTCACTCCCGATGAGCCCGTCGTCGTCATCGGGGGAGGCCCCGCTGGCCTGACCGCTGCCTTCGAGATCGTGCGCCGAGGGGGAGCGGTGACCGTCCTCGAGGCCTCGAACGTCGTGGGTGGCATCTCCCAGACCGTCGAGCGTGACGGATGGCGCTTCGACATCGGCGGCCACCGCTTCTTCACCAAGGTCGAAGAGGTCGAAGCCCTCTGGCACGAGATCCTCCCCGATGAGGACTTCCTGCTCCGTCCTCGAATGAGCCGGATCTTCTACGACGGCAAGTACTACGACTACCCGCTCAAGGCCTCGAATGCACTCAAGAACCTCGGGTTCATCGAGGCGGTGCGCTGTGTGCTGTCCTACTTCTGGGCACAGATCCGACCGCCCAAGGATCAGACGAACTACGAGAACTGGCTGGTGGCGCGATTCGGCTGGCGGCTCTACCGCAAGTTCTTCAAGACCTACACCGAGAAGGTCTGGGGCGTGCAGGTCAAGGACATGCCAGCCGACTGGGCCGCGCAGCGGGTCAAGGGGCTTTCGCTCGGCAACGCCATCATCAACGCGCTGACTCCGAAGCGAAACCAGAAGGAGATCACCTCACTCATCGAGGAGTTCCAGTACCCCAAGTACGGACCCGGGATGATGTGGGAGGTCTGCCGGGACAAGGTCATCGCCGGTGGCGGCAAGGTCATCATGGAGTCCCCGGTGACCTCGATCAACTTCGAGGGTGGCCGAGCAGTCTCGGTGACCGTCACCAAGTACGACGGCACGACGGTGGACTATCCGGCCAGCCACGTGATCTCAACCATGCCGATGAACGAGCTGGTCGGCTCGATCTCGCCCGAGCCGCCCACCGACATCATGAAGGCCGGCACCTCGCTGAGCTACCGAGACTTCCTCTCCGTGGCCTTGGTGGTCCCTGAGAAGGACGGATTCCCCGACAACTGGATCTACATCCACGAGGCCTCCGTGGCCGTGGGCCGGATCCAGAACTACGGCTCCTGGTCGCCCTACATGGTCAAGGAAGGCCGAACCTGCCTCGGTCTCGAGTACTTCGTCTTCGAAGGCGACGAGATCTGGAGCGACACCGACGAGAACCTCATCGAGCGGGCTAAGCGCGAGATGAAGGTCCTGGGTCTCCTCGACCCCGCGGTGGTCGAGCACGGCTACGTCGTGCGAGTGAAGAAGGCGTACCCCTATTACGACTACACCTACAAGGACAACGTGGCGCACATCGCTGCCTACCTTGAAGGTGCAGGTCCCAACGTGCATCTGGTCGGACGCAACGGCATGCACAAGTACAACAACCAGGACCACTCGATGCTCACGGCCATCTTGACGGTGGAGAACATCTACGGGGCTGACCACGACATCTGGGAGGTCAACGTCGAGGAGGAGTACCACGAGGCTGGCCGCACGTCGACCGGTGCCGGCACTGGACGCGACGCCCCGATCCTGCCGCCCCGCGGCGAGGTCTCCTGAGCGGTCCTTCGGTGAGTTCCTCTGACGAGGTGGAGCCGCAGGGCTCGTCGCTTCGCTCGAATGTCCTCACCGCGCTGCCCGTCGCAGTAGCGGGCATGTTGGCCAACGGGGCCAACATCATCGTCACGATCCTGCTGGCTCGCTTGTTGACCACGCAGGGCTACGGAGCGTACGCCCAGCTGGTGGGCCTGTTCCTGATCATCTCGATGCCGGGCTCGGCCATCATCGTGGCCGTCGTCCGTCGCACGGCGATGTGGAAGACCGCAGGGGGTGACGTCGCACTCGTGGAGTGGGCCGCCAAGATGCACGGCCGCATGAACTGGTTCCTCGGGATCTGGATCGTGGTCGTCCTCGGCGTCTCCTATCCGGTCGCACACCTGCTGGCCAAGCCAAGTCCTGTCGCCGTGGCGGCGATGCTGGCCGGCGCGGGGGCCTGGGTGCTCGTCTGTGTCGATCGCGGGTTCCTCCAGGGCACCCGTTCGTATCGAGCGCTCTCGACGAACCTGCTGATCGAAGGTGGGGTCCGCACCGTCGCTGTGCTGGCCCTCGCAGCGGTCTTCAAGCTTCCTGGGGCCGCCCTCGGTATCCTCGTTGCCGAGGTGGCTGCGGCCATCCAGGCTCGCCGG
>CAWUMT010000231.1:0-2772 GCA_963923735.1 uncultured Acidimicrobiales bacterium | reverse complement strand
GCAACTTCGTGTTCCGCACCCGGGAGTTCGAGCAGATGGAGCTCGAGTTCTTCGTCCCGCCCGCAGAGGCACCGACCTGGTTCGAGTACTGGGTCAAGGAGCGCTACGAGTGGTATCTCGACCTCGGGATCCCCGAGTCGCACCTGATGCTGCGGCCCCACGACCCCGATGAACTCAGCCACTACTCGGCGGGCACCACTGACATCGAGTTCCTCTTCCCCTGGGGATGGGGCGAGCTCGAAGGCATCGCCAACCGCACGGACTATGACTTGAAGGCCCACTCGACCGCCTCGGGCGAAAAGCTCGAGTACTTCGACCAGGCGGCCAACGAGCGCTACACCCCCTACGTGATCGAGCCGGCTGCCGGGGCCACCCGAGCGATGATGGCCTTCCTGCTCGCCGCCTACCACGAGGACGAGGTCGGGGGAGAGGCTCGCACCGTCCTGCGACTGGACTGGCGCCTCGCTCCCAACCAGGTGGCCGTACTCCCGCTGTCGAAGAAGGAGGAGCTCGAGCCCACCGCCCGCGAGGTGCTCAAGCTGCTCCAGCCGCACTTCCAGTGTGAATACGACACCACCCAGTCGATCGGCCGGCGCTATCGCCGCCAAGACGAGGTGGGTACTCCGTGGTGCATCACGGTTGACTTCGACTCACTTGAGGACCGAGCCGTCACGGTGCGCGATCGTGACACCACCGAGCAAGTTCGGGTGCCGATCGACGGCCTTGTCGCCGACCTGTTGGGTCGGACGACCTCACCCCGCTAGGCAGTTCCACCCATTGAGGTCGCCCGAGGAAGGCGAGGGACCTTGTTATACCGCTGCAGGTATGATCATCTCGTGGACATCGCAGGGACGATTCGGGAACTCCGTGTCGCAGCCGGTCTGACGCAGGCTCAGTTGGCCAGGAAGGCAAGCACGTCGCAACCGGCGATTGCCCGCTACGAGCGTGGTGCGGCCTCGCCGTCGGTGGCCACCTTCGAGCGCATCATCCGGGCGACCGGGAATGAACTGCAGTTCTCGACGCAGCCGGCACCCGCTGCGGACCTGTCGAGCCAGCGGGCGATCAAGGTGCGGCGAGAACGTCAGATGATCCGATCCATTGCCGGACGACATGGTGCCACCAACGTTCGGATCTTCGGATCGGTTGCACGTGGACTCGATCGAGCAGAGAGTGACATCGACTTCCTCGTCGACTTCGACAGCGCACAAGGTTTGATGCCAATCACTTCGATGACCGTCGAGCTCGAAGCTCTGCTTGGAGAAGCGGTCGACGTCATTCCCGTCGATCAGCTCGAGGGTGCGTTCCTTGCGGCAGCACTCAGCGAGGCTGTTCCCCTGTAGAGGTTCGTTGGTGACGAACAGGGTCCGTGGTCAGGTGGCCTTGCGGTAGCGCCGCACGGCAAGGGGCACAAAGACGATCAGCAGGCCGATCGACCAGGCAATCGAGATCCAGACGGAACTTGAGTTGTGATACGGCCCGCCGACCATGAGGGATCGTGCGGCGTCGACGGCTTGCGAGACCGGTTGGTTCTTGGCGAAGCCCTGGAGCCATCCGGGCATCGAAGCGGCCGGCACGAAGGCCGTGGAGGCGAACGTGAGGGGGAAGATGATCGGGAAGGTCATCAGCTGAGCGGTCTCTGAGGTCGGAGCAGAGAGCCCGACGATGGCGAAGATCCACATCAACGAGAAGGCGAAGAGCATCATCACGACGCAGGCCAACAGGTAGTTGAGGACGTCGGGCATCGGACGGAAGCCCACGGCGAGGCCCACGGCGGTCATGACCACGATGACCACGCCGTTGCGGATCAGGTCCGTCAGGGTGCGGCCACTCAGCACGGCCGAATGCGCCATGGGTAGCGCACGAAAGCGCTCGAGGAGACCGGACTGGAGGTCTTCGGCGAGCCCGAGCGCAGTCGAGGCAGCACCGAAGATCACGGTCTGGACGAAGATGCCGGGCATCAAGTAGTTCACGTAGCTGCCGCCGGCCACAGGGATCGCACCGCCGAAGACGTAACGGAACAGCAGCACGAACATGATCGGCTGGACGGTCGAGAAGAACAGCGCCTCGGGGATGCGGACGTAGCGGATGAGGTTCCGCTTGGTCACCGTCATCGTGTCGGCGACCGCCCAACGGGCACGGGCCATCGCCGAGGGGCGAGGGGAGTGGGGAGCGGTGGTGGTCATGCGCTCTCCTTGGCAGCTCGACGGCCTCGCTTCTTCTGGCCCTCGACCACGGCTTCGGTGTCCACCTCGGTGCGCTTGCCGGTGAGGGCCAAGAACACGTCGTCGAGCGAGGGCTCACGAAGTGAGAGGCCCAGGAGATCGTGCTCGGAGGCATCGATCCGGCGCAGGGCCTCGGCGGCGGTCTTCGGTCCCTCGTCCACCGTGAGCTCGATGAGGTTCCCGTCGAGGTGGGCCGGCTTGGCCGAGAGGTCGCTGAGCAGCGTCGCTGCGGCCTGGGCGGCATCACGATTCGCCATCATCAGCTCGAGCACGGTGGCACCGAGGTCCGCTTTGAGCTTGGACGGAGTTCCTTGGGCGATCACCTGACCGTGGTCGATGACCACGATGTCCTTGGCCAGGCGGTCGGCTTCTTCCAAGTATTGGGTGGTGAGCAGCACCGTGGTGCCACCCTCGACGAGCGCCTCGATCACGTCCCAGAGTGCGAGGCGGCTCTGGGGATCGAGTCCGGTCGTGGGCTCGTCCAAGAAGAGCACCGGCGGCCGGGCCACCAGGGCGGCGGCCAGGTCGAGGCGACGGCGCATACCGCCCG
>CAWUMT010000230.1:0-2783 GCA_963923735.1 uncultured Acidimicrobiales bacterium | reverse complement strand
CCCCGGACGAAGCTCTCTGAGCTGCGGGATCGCCGCATAGGCGCCATCGAGTGCGACCTCGGCCATCGAGCGGGCGGCGGCGAGCTCCTCGGCGCTCGGTGGATCGCTCGCCAGGGTGCGCTCGGCGACTCGCACACAGCCCACCTGCATCGAATGGGCGAAGAGCACGCCGTCTCGGGAGAGCACCACCTCGGTCGAGCCGCCGCCGATGTCGAGCACCACGTCGTCACCGCCCGAGGGAGCGAGGCCGGCCATGGCCCCGGCGAAGGAAAGTGCACCTTCCTCCTCACCGCTCAGGATCTCGGCCTTGACCCCCGCCACCTCAGAGGCGGCGGCGAGGAAGGCGGAGCCGTTCGAGGCGTCACGCGCTGCAGAGGTGGCGGCGAGGCGACCCCGGGTCACCCCGAAGTGATCCATCAGGTCCCGGAACTCTCGCAACGCAGCGAGCACGCGATCGATCGCTTCGGAGGCGAGTGCACCACTGGCATCGACGCCCTGGCCCAGCCGGGTGATCCGCATCTCTCTCGCCAGGGGCTCCCCCGTCGCCGAGGCGATGAGCACGCGGGTCGAGTTGGTCCCACAGTCGAGGGCGGCCACCACCTCGCCCATCAGGCCACCTCGTCGACGCGGAGGAGCACACCGAGATCGACCTCAGTCGCCACCAACGCGCCGGCAGGGTCCTCGAGCCCTGCCAGATGCGCAGCCAGATGTGCGTGCAGGCACTTGAGCCCCATTCGGGTCCCACCCACGCCTCCTGAGGGCCGCGGCAGCTCAGGATCCTCGATAAGTGCGTCCCGACGACGTTCATAGGCCTGGTGGGCAACTCGGATCAGCTCGGGATCGAGCTCCGCCTCGACGCGACGGACCCCACCGAGCGATTCGATCCGGCTGACCTGCTCGCGGAGGCTCGGGTCGACCAACCAGTAGAGGGTGGGCATCGGCGTGCCGTCGTCCAAGTGCGGAGCGTTCTCGATCACCACCGGGGCTCCGTCTCGACGTCGCACCACCACCCGGAATCGACCCGAAGCCGGACGGCCGACCAGGCGAAGGAAAGCCTCGCGGTCTGCCGCGCTCGGCTCAGGGAAGGTCATCGACGCCAGAAGGCGAGCGTGGAGATCAGGCGATCAAGCAGGCCACCACCAGAGTTGGACTTGGCCTTGGTGCCGCCCGGCGTGGTGGTGGTCGTCGTCGTGGTGGTGGGAAGCAACGCGATCGCCGAGGGAGCCACCGGCTTGGTCAGGCCGGGGTCTCCCGGATAAGGGGCCTGGCCGGCGTTGCCTTGGGTCGGCGTCCCCGAAGGGGGCAGCACCTGGACGAGCCGCTGGCCCGGAAGGACGAGCTGGTACTGCTCACGGGCCAGTCGAGTCACGTCCCCCGGTGAGGTGAGCGTCTTCTCCTGGCCCTTGAGCACCTGGTCCTGGGCCTTGAGCGACTGGAGCTGAGCGCTGAGCTTCGAGGCTGACTGACGCTGGTGGAGCAGAGGTGAGAACGGGAACCACAGACCCAACATGGCCACGGAGAGGACCACGGCACCGACCAGGATCGTCCGCCCGCGACGCTGCCGGTCGCGCTCGGCCGGGCTCAGCGGCTTCTTCGCACCCTTGGTGCGCCGTGCCGGTGCCTTAGGCCGCGCCACCCGAGGTCCTTCTGAGTGCGGCGGCCCCGAGGAAGCGAGCCTCGTCGCCGAGCTCCTCCTCGATGCGCAGCAACTGGTTGTACTTCGCCACTCGGTCCGAACGAGCCGGTGCACCCGTCTTGATCTGGCCTGCGTTGGTGGCCACCGCGAGATCAGCGATGGTGACGTCCTCAGACTCACCCGAGCGGTGCGAGATCACCGAGCGATAGGAGTTCTGCGTGGCCATCGCCACGGTGTCGAGGGTCTCCGAGAGGGTGCCGATCTGATTCAGCTTGATCAAGATGGCGTTGCCCACGTTGCGGTCGATGCCGAGCTCGAGGCGCTCGACGTTGGTGACGAACAGGTCGTCGCCCACCAGCTGGACCCGGTCGCCGAGCTTGTTCGACAGCGCCGTCCAGCCCTCCCAGTCCTCTTCGTCCATGCCGTCCTCGATCGAAACGATGGGATAGCGGTCGCAGAGGTCCACCCAGTAGTCGGCCAGCTCGAGGGGAGTGAGCTCTCGGCCTTCCCCGGCGAGGACGTAGCGCCCGTCGGTGAACAGCTCAGAGGTGGCCGGGTCGAGGGCGATGGCGATCTCGGAGCCCGGGGTCCGCCCGGCGGCCTCGATGGCCTCGAGCAGGACCTTGACGGCCTCTTCGTTGTTGGGCAGGTCCGGCGCGAAGCCACCCTCATCGCCCACGGCGGTGGAGAGCCCGCGCTTGGCCAGCACGGACTTGAGCGAGTGGTAGCACTCGGTGCCCCAGCGCAGCGCCTCGGTGAAGGAGGCGGCACCCACGGGCATGAACATGTACTCCTGGAAGTCGATCGAGTTGAGGGCGTGGGCACCACCGTTGATGACGTTCATCATCGGGACGGGGAGCACGTGGGCGTTCGGGCCTCCGATGGCGCGCCACAGGGGAAGGTCGAGCTCCTCGGCGGCTGCCTTGGCCGTGGCCAGGGAGACCGCCAGCATGGCGTTGGCGCCGAGCCGGCCCTTGTTGGGGGTCCCGTCCAGGTCGATCATGGCCCGGTCGACCGAGCGCTGGTCGATGGCGTCGAACCCCTCGAGGACTGCGGCGATCTCCGTGTTCACGTTGGCCACGGCCTTGGTCACGCCCTTGCCCTGTCTCTTATACACATCTCCGAGCCCACGAGACCAGAGAGGATC
>CAWUMT010000229.1:0-2788 GCA_963923735.1 uncultured Acidimicrobiales bacterium | reverse complement strand
ACACAAGGAGTATCGTCGGCAGCGTCAGATGTGTATAAGAGACAGGCACCCAGGAGATGTTCGCTGCAGCCCGGTCGTTGAACCTTGCTTCTGTGGAGTGCCTCGAGATTCCTGACGGTGAAGCCCCCGAGGCCCTTTGGCTCCTCGGTGCGCTGGTCAAGCGGATCCGCAAGCACGCACCAGAGGTGTGTCTCGGCCATGACCCGACCTCGGTGCTCTTCGGATCGGTCTACGCCTCGCATCGAGATCATCGGGCTGCTGGATGGGCGCTGCTCGATGCGGTGGCACCCGCTTCTGCGATGCCGCACTACTTCCCTGAGGCGGGCGCACCCTGGGCCGTCGAGCACCTGCTGATGGCGGGGACCCTTTCCCCAGATGCCTTCGTGGACATCACGGGTTCGCTGGACGCCAAGATCGAGGCCGTCCAGGCGCATCGCTCCCAGCTCGGCGAAGAGACAGGCTGGGTCGCCGACTCGGTGCGCCAGCGGGCGGAGGATGACGGGGCGGTAGTGGGCGTCCAGTACGCCGAGGGGTTCCGTCACCTGATCCTCAATGGCTGAGGGGTCGGACCTCGATCGCTCGGGAGAGCTTTCCCCGGCCATCCTTCTGGTCGACATGGATTCGTTCTTCGCCTCGGTGGAGGTCCTCGACCACCCTGAGCTGCGCGGCAAGCCGGTGCTCGTCGGAGGGAGCGGTCGACGAGGCGTGGTGGCCTCGGCCAGCTATGAGGCCCGGCGCTTCGGCATCCATTCGGCGATGGCCATGGTCACTGCCCTTCGGCTCTGCCCGGGCGCCGTGGTCGTCCCGGGAAACCTCGCCAGATACAGCTCGGTGAGCGCAGAGCTCCGTCGGCTCTTCCTGGACGTGACCCCGCTGGTCGAACCCTTGGCGCTCGACGAGGCCTTCTTGGACGTCAGCGGAGCGACGGGAATCCTCGGGACGCCGAAACAGATCGCCGAAGCGCTAAGGATCAGGATCGCCGAGGAGCTCAAGCTCGACTGCGCCGTCGGAGTGGCCTCGACCAAGGCCATCGCCAAGCTGGCCTCCAAGCGTGCGAAGCCTCGGATCGTCGACGGGCGAGTTCAACCCGGAGCGGGCGTGGTCGTCATCTCTGATGAGGAGGTCAACGACTTCCTCGCACCACTCGGTGTCGGGGAGCTCTTCGGGGTGGGACCCTCGACGAAGGCTGCCTTGGCGCGGATCGGGATCACCACGGTGGGCGAGCTCCGCCAGCTTGATCCGGTCCTGCTCGAGCGCCACCTCGGCCGACAGAGCGCCCACGGGCTCGTGGCCCTGGCCAACGGCATCGACCCGCGCCCCGTGGTCCCCGACGCCGAGCACAAGTCCATCGGTCATGAGGAGACCTTCGCCGTGGACTCCGCGGACCGTGCGTTCTTGGAGGGCCGCCTCCGCCGCCAGGCGCAGGCAGTCTCTGGGGCACTCCGAAGCCAGAACCTGCGGGCACGGACGATCACGGTCAAGATGCGCGATGCGCTGTTGAAGACCCGGACACGTTCTCGCACGCTCGAGAGCGGCCTTGATGACCCGGTGGCGATGGCCACGATCGCCGTTGAGCTCCTCGAGCACCTCGAGATCGCCGCTGGCGTCCGGCTGCTCGGCCTCTCTGCCTCGGGCTTCGAGGACAAGGACACCCCGGTCCAGCTTCGGATGACCATGGGTGCAGAGCAGGACCAGGCCGCCGAACGCGCCCTCGATCGCCAGCAGGAGCGCGAGGCGCTCGAGGACGCCCTGGCCGAGGTGCGCTCCCGGTTCGGCCGTCATGCGGTGGGGCCGCTGACCTCGCTCGGCGCCGACGGGGTGGTCGTGCCTGCTCAGCGCGACGTGCCCTTCGGCCCTGAGGCCGTGCGACCCGAGGAGCCTGAGGCCTAGATACCCGCGGGCAGGTGACTCGCCATGGCGGCGAAGAAGTAGAAGAGGGCGACCAGCACGAAGGGGGCGCCGATCACGTAGGGGAGCCACCGGCGCTTCGAGAGTCGCTTGGCGCTGAGCCACCAGATGGCCACGCAGAGCGCGGCGACCAGGAGGCCCCAGAGCAGGGCCGAGAGGATGCTCGAACCCGTGTGGGTGGTCGTCGGGGCGATCGCACCGGTCGAGGACTTCGACGGCGTCGGGGGCGTGAGTACGAGCTTGTCCATGGTGGACGCCAAGGTGGCCTTGACCACAAGGCGCTGCGCGGCGGAGTACTTCGGGTTGCACGTGGTGAGGGTCAGGGTCGGCCCCGGGGTCGGGTTGAGGACCGAGACCTCGCTCGGTGCGACGATCTGAGAGGTAGTCACCCGGTAGACGAAGGTGCCGCGGTCGGTGGCGAGGTAGATGGGGTCGCCAGCCTTGAGCTGGTCGAGGTCATAGAAGGGCTTGCCCCAGGTGGTGCGGTGCCCGGCGATCCCGACGTTGCCATTCTCGCCCGGCAGCGGCGTGTTGACGTAGTGGCCGGGTCCGAGCTCGAGGTCACCTTCGTTGGTCCCTTGGACGACGACCTGGTTGAGCTTGATCTTGGGGATGGCGATGACTGCCACGGGCGTCGACTCGGAGGGCTGGGGCCGGGTGGCCACGGTCACCGGCGGGAAGCTCGGCGGCGTCGGCGGGAGGGTCTCGAGCGTCTTGGTCGCGCCGACCTGATTGCGGAGCTGGTCTTGGTGCTGGTTCTGGAGATAGGCCGTGCCGAAGATCTGGAAGAGCACGAACAGCAGGACGAAGGTGCCGGCCCCGATCAGGACCTTGCCGGCGATGCCTGCGATCTTCGTCGCCTTCGACTCGGTGGGGCGCC
>CAWUMT010000228.1:0-2796 GCA_963923735.1 uncultured Acidimicrobiales bacterium | reverse complement strand
GCCTTGGTCCGCTTGGCCGCCTTCACCTTCGCCTTCGCCATCAAGGCGCCGATCTTCCCCTTCCACACCTGGTCGCCCGACACCTACGCCGAGGCGCCCACCGGAGCGGCCATGGTGCTCTCGGCCATCCTGGCCAAGCTCGGCACCTACGGCATGATCCGCTTCGACCTAACCCTCTTCCCGCACGCCGCCCGGGTGGCCGCCCCGGTCCTGTTGACCCTGGCCACGATCTCGATCCTCTACGGAGCGATCGTGGCCTGTGCGCAGAAGGACCTCAAGCGCCTCGTTGCCTACTCCTCGCTGGCCCAGGTCGGCTTCATCGCACTCGGCACCTTCGCCTTCTCGACCCAGGCGCTCTCGGGTGCGGTGCTCCTGATGCTGAACCACGGCATCATCACCGCCGCCTTCTTCCTCCTCATCGGCTGGATCGCCGAGCGTCGGGGCACCTGGCAGCTCGATGACCTGAAGGGCCTCCAGGGTCCCGCCCCGGTCCTCGCCGCGATCTTCACCGTGGTCATGCTGGCCTCGATCGGCCTGCCCGGCTTGAACGGCTTCGTGAGCGAGTACCTCGTGCTGCTCGGCACCTTCCTCACCCACGTCTGGTGGGCCAGCGTCGCCACGCTCGGCGTGATCTTCGCCGCCCTCTACCTGCTCTGGGCCTACCAGCGGGCCTTCCAGGGCAAGGCCGAGGGAGCCAACGCCGAGACCAAGGACCTCGGGATGCGTGAGCGCCTCATCATCGCCCCGCTCATCATCCTCATCGTGGTCCTCGGTCTGCTGCCCGGCTGGGCGCTGAACCGCATCGAGCCCTCGGTGAACCGGATCCTCGTGCCCATCTCCCAGGACGCAGGCTGCAACACCTTCCACCGCCTTCCCGCGGGAGCGACGGAGACGCAGTGCTCGGTCAAGATCTCCTTCCACCAGGCCGCGGACACCGCGGCAGCAACGACGGGGGAGTCGAAGTGAGCCACCTTCTCGCCGCCACCACCTCGGATCTGGGCAAGGTCCACCTGCCGAACATCGACTACCTGGCCATCCTGCCGTTCCTGATCCTCTTGGGTGGGGCCGTCATCGTCCTCGTGGCCTCGGCGCTCGTGCGCGGCGGGCTCAAGCGAGACGTGGCCACGAGCCTGACCGTTGCCACTGGCATCGCCGGCCTCGTCGCCGCCCTCGTGGGCTGGCACCGGGTCGACACCCAGGGTGCGACGACGACCATCGCACACGCCATCAGCTTCGACGGCTTCGCCGTCTTCGGCGCCATCACGGTGTGCTCGGCGGTCATCCTCGCTGCCTTGATCGGGCACAGCTACCTGGTGCGCGAGCAGATCAGCACGACCGAGTACCACATCCTCGCCCTCTCGGCTGCCGCCGGTGCGGTGCTGATGGCCTCGGCGAACGACCTGATCGTGGTCTTCTTGGCACTCGAGATCCTCTCGATCCCGCTCTATGTGCTGGTGGCCTTCAACCCCAAGCGCAAGGAGTCCGGTGAGGCGGCGCTCAAGTACTTCCTCCTCGGTGGGTTCGCCTCGGCGATCTTCGTCTACGGCATCGCCCTGACCTACGGCGCGACCGGTACGACCAACCTCACCCAGATCGCCGGCTTTCTGTCCCAGACCATCCCGAACCACCCGGGCCTGCTCTGGGCGGGCATGGTCCTGCTGCTCGTGGGCCTGGCCTTCAAGGCTGCCGCCGTGCCGTTCCACCTCTGGACTCCCGACGTCTATCAGGGTGCTCCGAGCCCGGTCACCGGCTTCATGGCTGGCGTGGCCAAGGCCGGTGCGTTCTTCGCCCTGATCCGGATCCTGTTCTCCGCCTTCGGGACCCAGGCAGGCACCTGGCAGCCGATCATCTACACCTTGGCCATCCTCACCCTGGTCCTCGGTGCCACCGTGGCGCTGGTGCAGCGTGACCTCAAGCGCATGCTGGCCTACTCCTCGATCAACCACGCCGGTTTCATCCTGCTGGGTGTCGAGGCCGCCACCGCAAAGGGCGTCTCGGCAGCGCTCTTCTACCTCTTCGTCTACGCCATCATCGCCATCGGCACCTTCGGCGTCATCGCACTCGTCGGTGGCGAGGGCGATGAGGACCAGGACCTGAGCCACTACAAGGGTCTGGCCCGCCGCCAGCCCCTGCTCGGTGGCGCTCTGGTGATCCTGCTGCTGGCCCAGGCCGGAGCTCCCTTCACCACCGGGTTCCTCGCCAAGTTCGGCGTGGTCGCCGCCTCGATCGACGCCGGCTCCTGGCCACTGGCCACCATCGCCATGGTCACCGCCGCGATCTCGGTCGCCTTCTACCTGCGTGCGGCCCTGCTGATGACCTCACCGATCAACTCGGCCTCCGCCGATGACGAGCTGCCGCCCTCAGGTGCACCTGCGGCCACCGTGGCGGCCAACTCGGCCCTGCTGCTGGCTGACGAGGAGGAGGTCGCCGCCCCGCCGGTCGTCGACGTGCCACTCGCCGCCGGTGCGGCCATCGGGATCTCGGTGGCCGTCACGATCTTCTTCGGCATCGTGCCTGGTCCGCTGCTCGACCTCGCCCACGCCGCCACCCTCGGCTTCTTGCCCTAGGCCGCCATCGTGGGCCATGTGCTCCTCGCCACGTGCGCGGAGCTCCCCGTCGGCGACGAGGACGCACCGCTGCTCGACGCAGCGCTCGCGGCACTCGGCATCGAGTCCTCCTGGGCCATCTGGGATGACCCTGGCGTCGACTGGGGCAGTGCGGACCTGGTGGTGGTGCGCTCCACCTGGGACTACACCGCACGACTACCTGAGTTCCTCCGCTGGGCATCATCGGTGC
>CAWUMT010000227.1:0-2813 GCA_963923735.1 uncultured Acidimicrobiales bacterium | reverse complement strand
GGGTGCGGACCTCGATCCGGATCGTCATCAGCACCCCGGCGGCGTTCTGGCGCACCGAGTGGATCACGGCATCCCAGACCACCTCATCTCCCGGGGCGAAGGGAGCGTGGATGGTGGTGTCCTGCTCGCCGTGCATGCCATGGGTGTGGACGATGGCGCCGTCGCCCATGCAGGCACCGAAGGCGTCGGCGAGCGAGGGGAGCACCAGAAGAGCAGAGGAAAGCGGTGGAGTGGCGCGGCCTGCGGCGTAGGCGGGGTCCTGATCAAATGTGGCCTCGGCATAACGCAACGCTGCTTCGAGCGACATCGATCCACTGCGAAGCTCGGTGGGCGTGTCGAAGAGAATCGTCCCGGGGTCAGCCTTGGTCATGGGAGCGGCGGTCAGGCGGGCGGAGCGAAGACGGCGCGGCCATGGCGCACACAGTAGGTGTCCCCCTGGTGGGCCTCGAACGCCACCTCAGTGGAGCCGTCGGGGTTCGCAGAGATCTCGAAGACGTCGACGGTGAGGTCGTGGCCGAGGAGCGTCGGCGAGGTGAACCGGGCGGCGAGGCGGGTCATGCGGCTCGAATCTCCGCCACCGCCGAGGCGGGTGGCAACCCCGGCGCAGATCCCGAAGGTGCACATTCCCTGGAGGATGAGGCCCGGGAATCCTTCAGCCAATGCCGCCTCGAGGTCTCGGGAGTGGGGCGCGTGGTCGCCGGAGGCCTCGAAGTAGGCCACGCCCTGGGTGTCAGGGAGGAAGATCGTCTCCGAACCGAGGAGGCGCTCGCGGGCGTCTTCGGGGAACTTGTGGTCGGGCAGCTTGTCGCCTTGGAACTGGTCCGTCGTCGCACCGATCGAGATCGAGGTCCACAGGTGCGTGATGACCGGCTCGCCGCCCTCGTCGAGGTAGGTGTGCTTCATGGTCTCGAGAGCGCCAGCGGGACTCGGGATGACCTGGCTGATCACGGGGGACCAGGTCAGGGTCTGGCCGGCGGCGAGGGGCTTGTGGAAGTAAACGTCGGACTCGGCGTGAGCCCCTCCGGTCTGTCCGGTGTAGACGCCCTCGGGGATGCAGGCCCGCAGCGTGCCGAAGTAGGCCTCCATGTCCATTGTCGACGTGTAGAGCGGCGGAACTGCCTCACCGCTCAGGAACTTGGGCTCCTCGTCGAACGTGCACTTGGCCAACGCGATCGACCGCTCGAGGTCGACGACATGGCTGCAGGTGTATTCGGGGTCGTTGTAGCGGATGCGGGGGGAGTCGCTCATGGTTCCTTCTGTTGCCGTTGCGGGGCACGATGTGCGCCTCGATGGTATCGGTCCGGCGAGATCAGACGGTTCGTCCGCGTGAGGGCGGAAGTCCCTTTCGCTCCATCCAGCGGGCCACCAGCGCGTCGTACTCGGGCTGTCGGATGAGATCGTCCTTGCCCTCAAAGGCCAACTCCTCATAGGGAAGCTCCTCGCCATTGAGGATCATGGTGGCGTAGCGCTGGTGAGCCACCGCCGCGCCGGCCACGCCCCACCCTGTGGCCAGTCCGAGCACGCATCCGGGAGCCGGAGGCCCGTAGGACGCAAGCGGGATGGGGACTTCTCGCGCCAGGACCTCGAGCTGATCGGCATCGGCGAAGTTGGCGAGGAACACATCGGCTCCGGCCTCGGCGTATGCCTGGCCCCGACGGGACATCTCCTCGAGGGAACCCGAGCCGCCGCCACCGGTGGCGTAGAGCTCGTCGCAGCGGGCGATGATGACGAAGTCGGGGTCCCGCCGAGCCGCGCAGGCGACCTCGATGCGCTCGACCATGTCGGCAATCGGATAGAGCGCACCGTCCCAGGCGGAGTGCTTGGGCACCACTTCGTCTTCGATGTGGATCCCTGCGACTCCGGCGAGCTCGTAGCGGCGGATGGAGCGGTGGACGTCGGCGATCGACTCACCGAGGCTGTCAGCATCGACGATGAGGGGAATGGAAATCGCCTCGGCCACCCGGGCGGCCTGCTCGGCTGCTTCGGAGGGGAGGTAGATGCCGTTGTCGGGGATGGCGTAGTGCATCATCGAGGTGGCATGGCCACCCATGTAGGCCGCTTTGAAGCCCACTTGCTCGACAATGCGCCCGGTCAATGCGGAATAGCAGTCCGCAGCGATGAATGGCTCGTTGGCCTCGAGCAGCGCACGAAGTGCTCTCGCGGGTGTGGTCATGGTGGTCCCCCTTTGGCAATGGCCTCGGGTCATCGTATCGAGCGGCCTTGTCAGGCGAAGGGCTGCAGGTTGGCGGAACGCAGTGCAGGATGGGATGCTTCCCTCCATGGTCACGTGGACCGACTCTCTCGGAGGTTCAGGGCACCTGACTACTCCGCCGATTCGTCGTCGGGCTCCACGATGAAGCCGCTGTCACTGCGAGAGGCGAGGGCGGGCATCACGCGGCCGATCCTCGTGGTCACCCTCATCGCCTTGGCCGCGGGCTACGGCCAGTTCGGTGCTGTGGCGGCCTTGGGTGACGTCGCCAAGGCCTTCGGGAACCCGCTGCCACATGGCTCGGTCATCCAGCAGGCAGGGCTCTCAGCCACGCTGCTCGGCGTGGGCCTCGCCATCCTGCGACTGGCTTCGCTCGGCGGACTTCCCGCTGCGGCAATCGCCGATCGATGGGGCCGGCGCAAGAGCGTGGTGCTCTGGGCACTGTTGGGACTCGCTGCAGTCGTCGCCGCGGCGGCGGCTCCGTCGTATTGGTGGTTTGTGGCCATCTTCGCCCTCGGCCGCCCGTTCCTCTCCGCAGCGGCCTCACTCACCCAGGTGGTGGCCGCAGAACTCTCCACTGCTTCGCATCGAGCCACGGCGCTGG
>CAWUMT010000226.1:0-2862 GCA_963923735.1 uncultured Acidimicrobiales bacterium | reverse complement strand
TTTGGTGGTGGCCGACGTCGGCGTCAGCGCGGCCCCCAGCGCGGTGCGGACCTCGAAGCCGGGCTGCACCTTGCCTTCGCAGATGCCGTCAAGGGCGTGGAGACCACGGTCAACCTTCCTTCTGACCAGCGTTGTGGAACCTGTCGCGGTTCGGGCGCTGCCCCGGGCACCTCGCTCAAGACCTGTGCGCGCTGTGGCGGATCTGGCCAGCTCAACGACGACCAGGGCCCGTTCTCACTGTCGAAGATCTGCACCGACTGCAGTGGTCGAGGCCAGATCGTCGAGACCCCGTGTCCGAACTGTCATGGCTCGGGCCATGAGCACTCGACGCGCAAGGTGAAGGTGCGCATCCCCGCCGGTGTCGAAGATGGCCAGCGGATCAGGGTCAAAGGTCGCGGCGCCCCCGGAGAGGGGACGGCTCCGGCCGGCGATCTCTACGTGGTCGTCCACGTCGTCCACGATGCGCGGTTCGGTCGTCGCGGCAGGAACCTGACCTCTCTTGCAAAGGTGTCCTTCACTGACGCGGCCCTCGGCACGCAGATCACGGTGCCCACCTTGGAAGAACCGGTGACGCTCAAGGTCCCCGCTGGCACGCAGCCCGGCACGCAACTGCGCGTGCGCGGACGCGGGGTGCCGGCCCACGGCAAGAGCCACCCGACCGCGGGTGACCTCCTCGTCAAGATCGAGGTCGAAGTACCCAAGGATCTGAGCGAGGCCCAGCGCGAGGCGCTCGAGCGGTTCGCCGCAACGATGGCTCCTCAAACTGAGGGGGTCAGCGGATGAGCGAGCACCGTGAGACCCGCGCGGTCTACGTGATCTCGGTGGCCGCAGAGCTCGCCGGGGTCCACCCTCAGACGCTGCGCAACTACGAGCGCTCTGGTCTCCTCGATCCTTCGAGGACCGCAGGCGGCTCTCGACGCTTCTCGGACCAGGATCTCGACCGATTGCGCCGGATCCAGGAGCTGACCAGCGAGGGGCTCAACCTCGAAGGTGTCCGCCGGGTCCTCGAACTTGAGCGCGAGCTCACCGAGCTGCGCGTTCAGCTCGGTGAGTTGGCTGAGGAGCACCGCCGGGTGCTGGCCGAGACACATCGCTCCTACCGACGCGACATCGTCCCGCTGAACCAGGCACCTTCCCTCTGGCGGGGCCGGCGCCGCTGAGGCGAGTTCCCGCCGGGAGCCTGTCTCACACCTAAGGACGTGACGATCAACTGACGACAAGAACCACACAAAGGAAGTAACGCAATGCCCATCGACCCAGAACACTGGACGAACCGAACCAGGGAGGCATTCTCCGCCGCCTCCACTCAGGCCACCGCTGCTGGCCACGCGGAGATCACCCCGGCCCATGTGCTTGCCGCCGTGTTGGCCCAGCCTGAAGGAATCGCCACGCCGATCCTGCGCAGCCTCGGGGCCAATCCCACTGAAGTCGCCCACACGCTCGGCGAGGAACTCGCCAAGCTTCCTCGCGCGGTGGGAGGAACCCAGCCCTCCATGGGCCGGGCGCTGCACGAGGGGCTTGAAGAAGCCACCCGGCTGGCAGCGGAGATGGGCGATGAGTTTCTCTCTGTTGAGCACCTCTTACTGGTGTTCTCCGACCTGCTGGGTGTCTCGCGCGAGGCGCTCCTGGGCGCGTTGCGCGAAGTGCGTGGCTCGCACCGGGTGACCTCGGCGAATCCCGAGGAGACCTTCCAGTCGCTCGAGAAGTACGCACGGGATCTCACGGCGCTGGCCGAACAGAACAAGCTTGACCCGGTCATCGGCCGGGACGAGGAGATCCGCAGGGTCATCCAGGTCCTCTCGAGGCGGACCAAGAACAACCCCGTTCTCATCGGAGAGCCCGGCGTGGGGAAGACCGCCATCGTCGAGGGACTCGCCCTGCGCATCGTCGAGGGCGACGTTCCCGAGGGGCTCAAGAACAAGCGCGTGATGTCGCTGGACCTCGGCTCGATGGTCGCAGGTGCGAAGTATCGCGGTGAGTTCGAAGAACGCCTGAAGGCGGTGCTCAAGGAGATCCAGGATGCCGAGGGCGAGATCATCACCTTCATCGACGAGATCCACACCATCGTCGGTGCGGGTGCTGCCGAAGGGGCGATGGACGCCGGCAACATGATCAAGCCGCTCCTGGCTCGTGGTGAACTGCGACTCGTCGGTGCGACCACGCTCGATGAGTATCGCCAGTACATCGAGAAGGACGCTGCACTCGAACGCCGTTTCCAGCAGGTGTTCGTCGGCCAGCCCTCAGTCGAGGACACGATCGCCATCCTGCGTGGATTGAAGGAGCGCTACGAGGTCCACCACGGTGTCCGCATTCAGGACGCGGCCCTCGTGGCTGCGGCAACCCTGTCGGACCGCTACGTGACTGGACGGTTCTTGCCCGACAAGGCCATCGACCTCGTGGATGAGGCCGCCAGCCGCTTGCGCATCGAGATCGACTCGATGCCCACTGAGCTCGATGTGGTCACCCGCAGGATGCGCCAGCTCGAGATCGAGAAGATGGCGCTCGAGAAGGAGACCGACACTGCGTCGAAGGAGCGTCTCGAGGCACTTGAGGCCGAGTTGGCCGATCTCTCAGAGCAGGCGTCAGCGATGACGGCGCACTGGACGGCGGAGAAGTCCAAGATCAACGAGATCCGCGAGCTCAAGACGTCCCTCGAGGAGCGTCGCGGTGATGCGGATCGCATGGAGCGCGAGGGCGACCTCAACGGCGCAGCACAGGTCCGCTACGGCGAGGTGCCCGAACTTGAGTCGAAGATCGAGGAGGCCACCGAGGAGCTCCAGGTCCTCCAGGCTGACCAACGCTTCTTGAAGGAGGAGGTCGACGACGAGGATGTCGCCGCGGTGGTCTCGCGCTGGACCGGAG
>CAWUMT010000225.1:0-2878 GCA_963923735.1 uncultured Acidimicrobiales bacterium | reverse complement strand
CATGCGGGCAGATCGCGTTGTAGGCGACGAAGGAGTCCTTCGTCGGCTGCAGCACGATCCCCGGCGTCCCGCCAGAGGTGGTGAACGTCGCCGCACCGCCCACAGGCACCTGAGACGCCGCGCCAACTGCCTGGCCGAGCGGTGAGGTCGTCGAGGTCGTCCCGTTCGCCGCTGGCTTGGTGGTCGTGGTGGTTGACAAGTTCGTCGTCGAGCTCTGTGCCTTCGGAGCCCCACCGATGGCTCGCCCGATCCCTGCGGTCGCACCAGCTACCGCCACGCCGGCGATGCCCGCCACAGCGGCAGCTCCGGCGCCGATGACCACCGTCCGCCGATCGACGGCGTCGGGACTCTTTCGCTCGAGGATGGTCGTGCGTCCTGCACCCTCGAGAGCAGGGCAGCCGACCGAGGAACAGGCGGCGGCATTCTGGGCGCGACAGCGGCCCTTGTCGTAGTGACCGCAGAGATCCTGGACGCTCGAGAAGGGGACCACGAACGGAGTGGGATCACCGAACCCCTCGGATTCCGATGCCTTCTTGGCGATGTGTGCGTCGAGCGAGGGGCCGCCACCGGCGCCTGAGATGAGGAAGGGGATGAAGGCGAAGAGGAACACGATGTCCGCACCTGTGTAGAACGGCGATGCGTTCCAGCTGACGGTGAGGAAGAGTCCGAAGCTCAGCGCCACCCCGCCGAGCGCAGCGATGCGGGTCCACAACCCGAGCACCATGCCGATGCCGATGGCAACTTCACCGAGCGCAATCACGATGCCCAGGAACGTCGCCTTCTCGATCAGGTGTCCCACCAGGAAGGAGATGGGGCTGGTGCGGTTCGCGGCGATGAGCTGCGCTTGGATCGAGGAGGGGGAGTTTGCATCGAAGAAGTTGGGATTTGCCAACTTCTGCAAGCCGGCGAAGAGGAAGGTCGCTCCAAGGAACAGCCGCAGCGGCAACATCGCCCAGCCCGCCAGCAGGTGGGCGCGCAACGGGCGGTGGAGTTGGGCCTTGAGCCCCGAGTGATGATGTGCAGGATGCGAGTCAGCCATGGGCCAAAGCGTGGCACATGCACCCGCCGGACGCGCTTCATCTCCCGATCAGATAGGGGGCCTCAGGCCGGGGCGTGATGCGTCGCCCCGGCCTGAGGCGACCTGACTCCCGCCGAGGCGGAGACTCACCGAGAGCCAGGTGGTGGGGCTCAGCGAGCCGCGCGACTCCGATGCTCTCGGAGCTCATGGGAGAGCCCGAGCCCGACAGGGATCAGAGCGGCGGCGAAGCCAGCCACGGCTGCGAGGACGAGTGCGAGGTGTGACATGAGAAGGACTCCCAGCGAGGATCGACGATGTGATGTCCTGCAGCATGGAGGCCCAATCTGAAATGACCCTGAGGTGGGAATAAGAAAAGCCTCAGGCACACCCGGCGCCCTGCAAGGATGTCCCCGTGGAACACCCAGAGACCAAGGCCGTTGGCCTCAAGAGGAGCGAGATCATCACGCTTTGCGTGGCAATCCCGCTGGTGGTGCTGCTGATCATCCTGGCCAAGCCGCTGGTCGCCGACATCCTCGACAAGATCCTCCACCTGCCCCCGGGCTGGGTCTTCACCGTCGTCGCCCTCCTCGTGTTCGGAGAGGCTGCCGTGTTCTTCGGCTTCATCTTCCCCGGAGAGACGGCCGTGATCCTCGGTGGCGTGGTGGCGAGTGGTGGCCATGTCGACATCTACGCCCTGTGCGCCTTGGTCGTGGTCGCCGCGATCCTCGGCGACACCGTCGGCTATTGGGTGGGTCACCGCTGGGGGCACAAGGTCCTCGACCTCAAGTTGCTCGCACATCGACGAGGCGCGATCGACAAGGCGCTCACCCTGCTTCGCACGCGTGGTGGCTTGGCGGTGATCCTCGGGCGGTTCACCGCGTTCCTCCGCGCCGTGACCCCGGGACTCGCAGGAATGTCGAAGATGCACTACCCCCGCTTCCTCCTCGCGAATGCAACGGGCGGCATCATCTGGGGAACGCTGTTCACCCTGCTCGGCTACTGGCTGGGCTCGGCGTATCGCAAGGCGGAGAAGTACGCCGGTTGGGCCTCAACAGGACTCCTTCTGCTCCTCCTTGCCGCTGCGGTCACGCTCTTCATCCACGGTCGGCTCAAGGAGAAGAAGCTCGAGTCGACCTTCGAGGCCACCGGGCTCTCACCAGAAGAGACGATCGAGGCGGATCTCGACGCAGCCCGGCGCGCGCTCGACGGCGACTGAGCTTTCAGCGCCCGGCGCACACATGCGCGCCGACGTCCACCCCAGCGGCGTCCGTGGCCTGAACCCGGTACCCGGTCTCTCCACGGAAGCGATCCACGCCGAGGAGACCTTCGCGCTCGGCATAGCTGCCGAATCGCCACCGATCCACGAGCTCCCCGAGCACCACCACTCCGATGCGACTTCCTGCTTCGCGTGCCTGCACGGCTCCACCGATCAGCGCGTCCAGGTCCTCAAGGCGCTTCGTGCCACGGCGGATCGTCCGTGTCGCATCCGCATCAATCCGGGCCACGACCGATCGAAGAGCGAGGTGCACGATCGAGGGTCCTGCCGAAGAAAGGGCTGACGACACTTCCTCGGCGCTGACCGCAAGGGGGCCTGCGGCAAGTGCTCCGAGAGGACCAAGCATTCCTGGCGTCGGATTGGGCCCGTGACCCACCACCACCCAACGCGCGGTCGAGCCAGCAGTCGAACCGAGTAAGCGAGCGGCCCGACCAGGCGCTTGTGCGGTGAGAAGGTCCTGAACGATCGATGGGAGGACGTGGGCGTCAGGCGAGAGCACCGCCATCTCCACCGCACCGAGATGTCCACCAGAGCCAATCCTGTCTCTTATACACATCTCCGAGCCCACGAGACCAGAGAGGATC
>CAWUMT010000224.1:0-2878 GCA_963923735.1 uncultured Acidimicrobiales bacterium | reverse complement strand
CGTTGGCGGTGACCTAGGCCAACCGCCACGGCGAGCCCCCGTGCCAGTCACCCGCCGAGGCTCAGGCCACCTTCATTGACGGCCCTGAGCCCTTCGGGGTCCTCGACGGCGGTCCCTCCTCCGAGGTGCCCTCGAGCGTCGTCAAGATCACTGAAGAGGGCATCGAGATCCTCCGCCACGGTGCGGTCCCCGAGGCCGAGATCCGCACAGCCCTCGACGCCTGAGGCCTCAGTAGGCTTGGGCACATGCGGATCGTCCTCGCCTCCGACCATGCCGCCGTCGACCTCAAGACGGCGCTGATCGACCACCTCTCGGGTCACGGCTACGAGGTGCGTGACCTTGGGACGAACGACTCGACCACCTCGGTGGACTACCCCGACTACGGCGCGGCCGTGGGCCGAGCGGTCGCCACCGGCACCGCCGAGCTCGGCATCGCCCTCTGCGGGACGGGGATCGGCATCTCCATCGCCGCCAACAAGATCGCCGGTGTCCGTGCCGCCGTGATCCATGACGCCACCACCGGCCGTCTGGCACGCGAGCACAACCACGCCAACGTGCTGTGCCTCGGGGCGCGCACCACGGGTGAACAGATCGCCCTCGACGCAGTCGATGCGTACCTCGCCGCCGTGCCCGGAGAGGGCCGCCACCTGGGGCGCCTGGCCAAGTTGGCCGCCCTCGACGATGCGGCCTCGTTGCCGCCTGAGAACTAGATCACCGAACCACAACACAAGGAGCCCTGAGCCCCCATGGCGTCACCCGACGACAATCTGCGCAGTCACGATCCTGAGCTCGCTGCACTGCTCGATGCCGAGCTCGTTCGCCAGCGCACGACCCTGCAGCTCATCGCTTCGGAGAACTTCGCCAGCCCTGCGGTCATGGCGGCCACCGGCTCGGTCCTCACCAACAAGTATGCGGAGGGCTACCCGGGCAAGCGCTACTACGGCGGCAACATCCACGTCGACGAGGTCGAGGACCTGGCGCGCGAACGGCTCAAGGCTCTCTTTGGCGTCAACTACGCCAACGTCCAGCCCCACTCGGGAGCGAACGCCAACCTCGGCGTCTACCAGGCACTCCTTCAGCCCGGCGACACGGTGCTGGCCATGCGCCTCGACCAGGGCGGCCACCTCACCCACGGCTCACCGGCCTCGATCACCTCGCGAGTGTGGAACTTCGTGTCCTACGGGCTCACCCCAGGGACCGACGATCCGGCGAACCCCGGCGAGGTCATCGACATGGACCAGGTTCGCTCCCTCGCGCTTGAGCATCGGCCCAAGCTGCTGATCATCGGAGCATCCTCGTACTCGCGGACCATCGACGCTCAGGACTTCCGCAGCATCGCGGACGAGGTCGGCGCGCTGCTGATGTTCGACTGCGCACACACCGCAGGACTCATCGCAGGTGGTGCGGCTCCGAACCCGGTGGGTGTGGCCGATGTCATGACGTTCACCACGCACAAGACGCTGCGCGGCCCGCGCGGGGGAGCGGTGATCTGCAACGACGAGGCGCTGGCCAAGAAGATCGACTCAGCGATCTTCCCCGGACTCCAGGGTGGCCCCCTCGAGCACGTCATCGCAGCGAAGGCCGTGGCCTTCAAAGAAGCGCTCGACCCCGCGTTCAAGACCTACATCGCCCAGGTGGTCGCCAACGCGTCGGCGCTGGCCGAGGCCATGGTGGCCGAGGGCTTCCGCCTGATCTCTGGTGGGACCGACAACCACCTTGTCGTCGCCGACCTGCGCACCTTCGATGCGGAACTGACGGGCAAGGAGGCCCAGGAGACCATGGACCGCGGCGGGATCACGGCGAACCGCAACTCGATCCCCGACGACCCCCGCAGCCCCTTTGTGACCTCGGGCGTGCGCCTGGGGACGGCCGCGGAGACCACCGCGGGCATGGGCACTGCCGAGATGGCCACCATCGCCTCGCTGATCGCGCGGGTTCTGCGCGACCGTGGCGACGACCACGCCGTCGCTGCGGTGCGCGCCGAGGTCGCTGAGCTCTGTGGTCGCTTCGACCCCTACGCCTCGTTGGCGGGTTAGGAGCGGTTCGGGCCCGTGCCCTCGATCGGTTGGTACCTCCTCGTCTTCGGGGTCGCCATGGCGGCCACCGCGGCGGTGGTCATGCCGATCCGGCGCTGGGCGATCCGGGTCGGGTACGTCGACGCCCCCAATGAGCGCAAGGTCCACACACGGATCGTGCCCTACGGCGGGGGAGGGGCGATGTTCGTGGGCCTCGCCGTGGCCATCGCCGCCGCAGCGCTGATTCCTGCACTGCGCCCGATGTTCCAGAACAACTCCGAGATGCTCGGGGTGCTCTTGGCCGCCGCGGCGATGTTCGGGGTGGGCCTCCTCGACGACTTCCGGCCCATGTCAGCGCCGGCCAAGGTCGCCGGCCAGGTCCTCGCCGCGTCGATCCTGTACTTCGCCGGGGTCACGATGTACCAGCTCAAGGTGCCCTTCGCCGGGTTCGTGGTGCTGACCCCCGGTGTGATCCCCCTGATCACCGCGCTCTGGGTGGTGGCCCTCTCGAACGCCATCAACCTCATCGACGGTCTCGACGGCCTCGCCGCCGGCATCGTGGCCATCGGCTCGGGGTCGCTGGCGGTCTATGGGATCCAGCTCGAGCGGCTCGGATTGCTTCCCACCCAGAACATCGGCCCCCTGGTGGCCGTGGTGGCCTGCGGGATCTGTCTGGGGTACCTACCCTTCAACTTCCATCCCGCCCGGATCTTCATGGGCGACGCCGGTGCCCTGCTCCTCGGCCTGCTCATGAGCGCCTCGACCATGGTCATCGGGGGGCGGACGGCCCCGGCCTCGGGCGTGACGTTCTTCTTCTTCGCCCCGGTCCTGATCCCCTTCTTCATCCTCGGGATCCCCCTGTT
>CAWUMT010000223.1:0-2890 GCA_963923735.1 uncultured Acidimicrobiales bacterium | reverse complement strand
TCTCGTGGGCTCGGAGATGTGTATAAGAGACAGGCTTGGTGCCGTCCGGCACGAAGGCCACCGTCACGAGAGCGTTGGCAGTGAAGCGAATGGCCTTCGGATCGATCGAGGTGGTGGCATCGGCGGTCTGGTAGTTCTTCCAGTACGAGAAGAGCACTGAGCCCTTCTTGCCGGCCTGGGCGGTGCCGGCCGGGCAGGCGTCACCGTTCTTGAGCGTGATGGCCTTCTTGTCACCCGCGGCAGGGAGCTTGAGCTCGGCCGTCGAGACGCTCAGTCCGGGGACGCCGGGAGCAAGCTTGGCGATGTTGGCGTTGTTGCCGGCATACTCCGCGGTCGCCGGGGAGGACTTGACCACGCCGTCGGCCTGAAGGGCGAGCTGGGAGCTCGAGAGCTGTGCACCTGGCGTGAGGCTCGGCCACTGGGTGCCGCAGACTTCGAAGCCAAGCGCGGCGTACTGCGTGGTGCCGATGACCGGCGGAACCTTGGCGGCGGCGCTTGATCCGGAGTTGCGGTAGTCGTGCCGGGCCAGCAGGACCGAGGCCAGACCGAGGACCACGATGATCCCGATGACCCCGTAGAAGTTGACGGGACGGCGCGAACGGTAGTTCTTGCCTCCACCGGTCGAGCCGACTCGGCTCACCCACTTGCCAGATTGGCTCTGTGCCACGGCGTGCAACCCTACTTGGTCCCCGGGGCGCTCAGGATCGCCCCGGGGCTCGACTGGTGGGGGCGGAGGGATTCGAACCCTCACTTGGGGCGGTTTAAGCGCCCTGCCTCTGCCATTGGGCTACGCCCCCTCGGGCTCCGAAGGCTAAGGATCCTGACGAGATGGGTCAACCCGCTGAAGAAGCCGGCAGCCCACAGCGTGGGAGAGTGGTCGCCATGGCCGCGCCAGAGCTCAGCTTGATCATCCCGGCCTACAACGAGTCCTCCCGCCTCGATCAGGGCGTGAGCCGGCTCCGTCTCGCTGCTGCCGAAGGTCGCGTGGACCTCGAATCCACTGAGGTCCTCTTCGTCGACGACGGATCGAGTGACGACACGGTCAAGGTCGCTGAGCAGATTGCCGCCTCCCTCCCCTCCTCGAAGGTTCTGATCCAGGGCGTGAACCGAGGCAAGGGTGCAGCGGTGCGCGCCGGAGTGCGTGCGGCACGCGGGCGTCAGATCCTCTTCACCGATGCCGACCTCGCCATCGACCCCCGCCAGATCCCTGCGCTGCTCGGCGGCCTCGCACTCGCACCGGTGGCGGTGGGTTCGCGCACCATCGGCGGACACATCGACTACGGCTCCTGGCTGCGCACTCGTGCGGGACGCACCTTCAATCTCATGGTGCGCACATTGTCGAAGATCGAGCTGCGCGACACCCAGTGCGGCTTCAAGGCCGCCCAGGTCGGCTACGCCAAGGTCCTCTTCCACCACACCACCATCGACGGCTTCGCCTTCGACGTCGAGTTCCTCTCACGCGCCCGAGGCCTTGGCTGGTCCGTTGCCGAGGTGCCGGTCTCATGGAGAGACGTGGCCGGCAGCCACGTCCACGTGGCACGTCATTCACTCGTGATGCTCCAGGACCTCGCCCGGGCGCGACTTCGCCACAGCGAGCTGCCTGCACTGTTGGGGCTCGAGGTCGGCGAGGTCCCACTCGAGGTGCTCGGTGCCGCGTGCGAGGGAACTTCGCTCGAAGCGGCTGCCGTGCTCAGAGATCCCGCAGGCAACCGGACAGTGCTTGCGGCGCTCCACGATCCAGCTGATGCGTCACCTGCGCTCATGGGCCTGCGGCACCGCCTTGGCGGTCACGGTGCGGTGCGCAAGGTGGTCGGAGCAGAGCTGCGCGATGCCGCAGCCATCGAGGCCGCCCTCGCCCCCTAGAGGCTCAGGAACCCTCGACGAAGGCCTCGAGAAGCTCGTCGCGACGGACTACCCATTCCTCGGAGGTGATCCCATAGCGCGTGTGGTCTTCCCAGACCCCGTCGATCTGGAGATAGCGAAGCGCCACGCCTTCGTTGCGCAGCTCGAGCTTGGCCACCACTCGGTGGCTTCGCTCGTTGCGAGGGATGATGGCGATCTCGATCCGGTGGAGCTCGAGGTCGTCGAAGGCGAAGGCCAAGGCCACCGCGACGGCCTCGGGCACGTAGCCCCGGCCCGCCTGGGCCTGGTCGATCCAGTAGCCGATCGAGGCGCTCTGGAAGGGACCCCTCTGGACGCCTGAGAGCGTCAACTCCCCGACCAACCGTCCGCCGGCGAAGATCCCGAACCCATAACCGGTGCCGAGCTGGCGCTCACGCTCACGCATCGAACAGCGCGCCGAGAAGCTCTGGCGGTCCTCGAGGGGGTAGGGAGCACCTGCGGGGCGGGGCTCCCAGGGCAGCAGCCACTCACGGCAGCGCTCCCGGATCTCGATCCACTCGTCATAGTCCGCGGCATTGAGCGTCCGCAGGGTCACGCGCTTGCCGTGGCGCACAAGGCTGGTGGGCATCGATCTCGTCCTCATCGTGAATCGCTGCTCTCGGGCCACGTCTCGCATGCTCGCAGGATCTCAGCCGGGGCGCCAGCACCGCGGCAAGGAACGGCCCGGCTCATCGCACCAGTGCGGCCACCATGCCGTCGAGGATGTCGGACTCCGAGGTCAACAGACCCTCGAGGCCGAAGCGCTCCAAGCACGCCTCGAGCACCACGAGGCCGCCGAGGATCACGTCCTCTCGGCCGGGCACCATGCCGGGTCGCCGACGGCGCGCCTCGGAGTCCTCGGAGCTGAGCACGATCCGCCAGTGGGTGACCGCGTCGATCGAGAGCCAGTGATGGTGCACGCGCTCACGGTCGTAGTCGACAAGACCTTGATCGAGCATGGCCAGGGTGGCCACCGCCAGGTACAGGCCCTTGATGCGCAGGCTGGGCA
>CAWUMT010000222.1:0-2893 GCA_963923735.1 uncultured Acidimicrobiales bacterium | reverse complement strand
GGTGAACAAGATCCGCGGCACCTTCCGTTCCGTGGCCGTCAAGGCACCGGGCTTCGGCGAGCGTCGCAAGGCGATGCTCCAGGACATGGCCATCCTCACCGGTGGTCAGGTCATCACCGAAGAGGTCGGTCTCAAGCTTGAGAACGTGACCCTCGACATGCTCGGCACCGCCAAGCGCGTGGTGATCACCAAGGACGAGACGACCATCGTCGAGGGTGCGGGTGACAAGGAAGAGATCAAGGGCCGGATCAACCAGATCAAGGCCGAGATCGACGTCACCGACTCCGACTACGACCGCGAGAAGCTCCAGGAGCGTCTGGCCAAGCTCTCCGGTGGTGTGGCCGTCCTCAAGGTCGGCGCCGCCACTGAGGTGGAGCTCAAGGAGAAGAAGCACCGCATCGAGGATGCCGTCTCCACGACCAAGGCAGCCATCGAGGAGGGCGTGGTGCCCGGCGGTGGTGTGGCCCTGCTCCGTTCGCAGGACGCGATCCTGGCCAAGGCCGACTCGCTGAACGGCGACGAGGCCACCGGTGCGCGCATCGTGGCCCACGCCGTGGCAGCTCCCATCAAGCAGATTGCCGAGAACGCCGGCCTCGAGGGCGGCGTGGTGGTCGAGCGGGTCAAGAGCCTCTCGACTCCTTCGGAGGGTCTCAACGCAGCCACGGGTGAGTACGTGGACCTCATCGACGCCGGTGTTATCGACGCCGCCAAGGTGACCCGCTCGGCTCTGCAGAACGCTGCCTCCATCGCGGCGCTCTTCCTGACCACCGAGGCAGTCATCGTGGACAAGCCTGCCGAGGCCGGTGCCGGCATGCCGGGTGCGGGGATGGACGACTTCTAGTCCCCACCACCAGATCCTGCGGAACGGGCCCGGTCTCCATGAAGGGGACCGGGCCCGTTCGCGTGTCTGGAGCCACGAGGTGGCCATGGGACGGTGGGCTAGGTAGGTTTAGGGACCTTCCCGGCGCCGGCCGGGCATGCCACTGAGGGGGAGTCCCGACCATGGATGAGACCGTCCGCCAGCACAAGTTCCTCTTGGACGAGTCCGAGATGCCCACGGCTTGGTACAACCTCGTTCCCGACCTGCCGAGCCCTCCGCCGCCGGCACTCCACCCCGGCACCCTGCAGCCGGCGGGTCCCGAGGACTTCGCACCACTGTTCCCGATGGACCTCATCCTCCAGGAGGTGTCGATGGATCGCTACATCGACATTCCCGGTGCTGTCCTCGACGTCTACCGCCAGTGGCGTCCCACGCCGCTGTTCCGTGCGCACCGTCTGGAAAAGGCACTCGACACCCCGGCGCGTATCTATTACAAGTACGAGGGCGTCTCACCGGCGGGTTCGCACAAGCCCAACACCGCGGTGCCGCAGGCTTATTACAACGCCATCTCCGGCGTGAAGAAGCTCACCACCGAGACGGGTGCCGGCCAGTGGGGCACCGCCCTCGCCTTCGCCTGTGCGCTCTTCGACATGACCTGTGAGATCTGGCAGGTCGGTGCGTCCTACGACCAGAAGCCCTACCGCCGTCTCATGATCGAGACGTTCGGCGGTGTCGTGCACCGCAGCCCCTCCGAGTTGACCGCTGCGGGTCGTGCGATCCTCGAAGCCGACCCGAACAACCCCGGTTCGTTGGGCATCGCCATCTCCGAGGCAGTCGAGATCGCGGCCCAGGACCCTGAGATCCGTTACGCCCTCGGCTCAGTCCTCAACCACGTGCTGCTGCACCAGACGGTCATCGGCGAAGAGGCGATCCTGCAGCTGGCCAAGGCCGGCGAGAAGGGCCCCGACGTCATCGTCGGCTGCACTGGCGGTGGCTCGAACTTCGGTGGCCTTGCCTTCCCGTTCCTGCGCGAGAAGCTCGAAGGACGCATGAACCCGACCATCCGTGCGGTCGAGCCGGCCTCCTGCCCCACGCTGACCCGTGGTGTGTACGCCTATGACTTCGGTGACACTGCCGGGATGACCCCGCTGATGAAGATGCACACCCTTGGGCACGACTTCATCCCCGACCCCATCCACGCCGGTGGCCTGCGCTACCACGGCATGAGCCCGCTGATCTCCCACGTCTACGAGCTCGGCCTCATGGAGGCCATCTCGGTCCCCCAGACGGAGTGCTTCGCCGCAGGCATCCAGTTCGCTCGCACCGAGGGCATCGTGCCGGCTCCCGAGCCGACCCACGCGCTTGCCGCAGCGATCCGCGAGGCCCAGCGGGCCAAGGAGACCGGCGAGGAGACGGTGATCCTCACCGCACTCTGCGGCCACGGCCACTTCGACCTCACCGCGTACGAGTCGTACCTCAAGGGCACGATGATCGACGAGGACGTGACGGACGCTCGCATCGCCGAGGGCCTCGCCACGGTCCCTGCGGTCGGCTGAGTCGCCGCCACTCCCTAGGCTCTGCACCATGGCATCTCCCGAGGCACTCACCCCGACGACGGGGCTCAACGTCCTGCACCTCTTCGTGAAGCCGGCCGGCGACGTCGATGCTGCCGGCGTCGAACAGGCCGTAGCGGGTCTTGAGGCTGCTGGAGGCCAGGTGGTGGCCGCCTCGATCCTCGGCCACAAGGCCGACGCCTGCCTGATGGCCCTCGGCGAGGACGTCTGGGCGTTGCGCCGGTTCCAGAGTGCGATCGAGGAGGCTGCGCTCGCCGTGGTCGACTCCTTCGTCTCGCTGACCGAGGTCTCTGAGTATGCCAAGGGCATGCCCGCCGAGATGCTGTCCAACCGGCTGTATCCCAAGCTGCCGCCGGAGAACCTGCGGGCGTTCTGCTTCTACCCCATGACCAAGCGACGTGGGGACGTGCACAACTGGTACGCACTCGAGTACGAGGATCGCAAGAACCTCATGATGGGGCACGGCAAGTCGGGACGAGAGTTTGCCGGCCGCATCCTC
>CAWUMT010000221.1:0-2894 GCA_963923735.1 uncultured Acidimicrobiales bacterium | reverse complement strand
ACTCATAGGCCGCACGAGCGATACCGAGGGCCTGTGCGCCGACAGAAGGACGGGTGTTCTCAAAGGTCTTCATGGCCGCCTGACCACCGGCCTTCTCTCCGCTCTTGGCCTTGGCGATGCGCTCATCGAGCTTGTCCTTGCCACCGAGCAGCATGCGGCCAGGGATCCGGCAGTCATCCAGGATCACCTCGGCGGTGTGCGAGGCGCGGATGCCCATCTTCAAGAACTTCTGGCCTTGGGAGATCCCCTTGGTCCCCTCGGGGACGACGAAGGAGGCCTGACCTCGCCCGCCGAGCTCTGGGTCGACCGAGGCGACGACCACGTGGGTGTTGGCGATCCCGCCGTTGGTGATCCACGTCTTGGTTCCGTTGAGCACCCACTCATCGGTCTTCTCGTCGTAGACCGCACGGGTGCGGAGCGACGAGACGTCGGAACCCGCATCGGGCTCGCTCACGCAGAACGCGCCGAGCTTGAGATCGCCCGGGGTGCCGAGGCACTGAGGGATCCACTCCATCTGCTGTTCGGGCGTTCCGTTCGCCATGATCCCGGCGATGGCCAAGGTCGAGCCCATGATCGAGAGGCACAACCCTGCGTCACCCCATGCGAGCTCTTCGAGCGCGATGACCATCTTGAGGCCCTGGGGGTCACCGAAGGCGTCGGCGAGGAAGTCGAGGGAGTACAGGCCGACCTTGGCGGCCTCCTCGATCACCGGCCACGGCGTCTCCTCGCGCTCGTCCCACTCATGGGCTGCGGGACGCATGACGTTGGCTGCGAAGTCATGCACCCAGGACTGCAGGGTGAGCTGGTCCTCGTTGAGGTCCAATGAGAACTCGGCCATGGTCTCCTCCGCTGTGTGCGATCTACGTTGGTGCCTTCTAAGTTACCAAGCGGTAACATCTGCGTCCATCCTAGAGGCGGACGCGACGCAGCCGTGCCCGTCGCGGGCACGGCTGCGTCGGAACTCAGTGGTGAGGCGGACTCAGCCGGCGGGCAGCGCCAGGGTCTTGATCTCGAGGAACTCCTCGAGGCCAGCCACGCCCATCTCCCGGCCGATCCCGGACTGCTTGTAGCCACCGAAGGGGCTCTCGCAGCCGTAGTACGAACCGCCGTTGACGCCGATGGTGCCGGTGCGGATGGCCCGAGCCACCTTGAGGCCACGCTCCTGCGTGCCGGCCCAGACCGAGCCCGAGAGGCCGAAGATCGAGTCGTTGGCGATGGCGATGGCCTCTTCGTCGGTGTCGAAGGGGATGATCACGAGGACCGGGCCGAACAGCTCGTCCTGGGCGATCTCCATGTCATTGGTCACGTTCGAGAGCAGGGTGGGCTCGTAGAAGTACCCCGGTCCGTCGATCTTGTGACCACCGGTCACCGCCACGGCGCCCTCGGCGATGGCACGGTCCACCATCCCGGCGACCTTCTCGCGCTGTGCGTCGGAGATGAGCGGGCCCATCCCAGTCTCGAGCTGAGTGGGGTCACCGACGACCACCGCGCGCATCTGCTCGGCGATCTTCTCGGTCAGCTCCTTCTCCTTCGAGCGGTGCACGAGGATCCGGGTGGGGATCGCACAGCCCTGACCGGCGTGGGAGGTGCCACCCATGGCGGCGGCCATGGCGGGGATCTCGAGGTCGGCGTCGTCGAGGATGATCATCGCCGACTTGCCGCCGAGCTCGAGGAAGCACTTCTTGATGGTGTCCGAAGCGGCCGCCATGATGGCGCGACCCACCGGGGTCGAGCCGGTGAAGGTGATCATGTCGACTCGCGGGTCCGAGCAGAGCACTGCGGAGACCTCTGCCTCTGAAGAGGTGATGATGTTGACCACACCGGCGGGGATGTCGGTCTCATTGGCGATGATCTCGCCGAGAATGAGCGTGGTCAGCGGGGTCTGCGGCGCACCCTTGAGGATCACCGTGCAGCCCGCAGCCAGGGCCGGTGCGAGCTTGGCCAGGGCCAACTGCGTCGGGTAGTTGTAGGCGATGATCGCGGCGATGACGCCAGCAGGCTCCTTCTCGATCCAGCGGTGGTGCATCGTGCCGAAGGAGTCACCGACGCCGAGGTCGATGGTGTACTCGTAGTTCTCGGCGAGCTCCGCGTAATAAGGCACGAGGGTGAGCGGTGCGTCGAGTGCAGGGCCGTAGGTGTTGGCCAGGGTGTGGCCGACCTCGGCGATGGTCATGGCCCGCAACTCGTCCTTGTGGCGCTCAAGGCCCTCGGCGAACTGGCGGAGGCACTTGGCCCGGAAGGCGTGGTTGGTGGACCAGTCGGTCTCATCGAAGGCACGACGAGACGAAGCCATGGCCGCCTCGGCTTCCTTCATCGTGGCGTCAGGTGCCTGGTCGATGATCTCGCCCGTGGCCGGGTTCTCCGACGGGTAGGAGCGGCCCGGGTCAACCAGCTGGCCGTCGATCAGAAGCTTGTACACGTGGAGATCCTCCCCTGGCGGCTCCCCTGTGGAGCGACCATGTTTCGGATCGTAGCGGGACCCACCGAAAACCGCACAACGAGGCGGGGTGCCGCGAACGGCTCAGCCAGCGGGCAGTGCCAGGGTCTTGATCTCCAAGAACTCCTCGAGGCCGGCCACGCCCATCTCCCGGCCGATCCCCGACTGCTTGTAGCCACCGAAGGGGCTCTCGCAGCCGTAGTACGAGCCGCCGTTCACCGAGACGGTCCCGCTGCGGATCTGGCGGGCGACCTTGATGGCCCGCTCCTGATCCGCGCTGATCACCGTGGCGGAGAGGCCGAACACCGAGTCGTTGGCGATGCGGATCGCGTCGTCGTCATCCTCGTAGGGGATGACCACAAGCACGGGGCCGAAGAGTTCGTCCTGGGCGATCTCCATATCGTTGGTCACGTTCGTGAGCAGCGTGGGCTCGAAGAAGTAGCCCGGGCCCTCCATC
>CAWUMT010000220.1:0-2912 GCA_963923735.1 uncultured Acidimicrobiales bacterium | reverse complement strand
TCGTCGGCAGCGTCAGATGTGTATAAGAGACAGGACCCTCCTGCCCGGAAGGGGCCTGTTGCGCAGCCTTCGACCGAAGGCCATCCTGCAGAATCTCGGGTCGCTGGTAGAGATCGCTCGAGCTGCGCTGCGCTCGTTTGGCCTGGTGCGCCGGTGGCGGCCCCGGGCCGTCGTCTCGGTAGGCGGCTACGCCGCTGCACCCATGGCGCTGGCCGCAGTCGTGTTCCGCCGTCCCTTGATCCTGGTCAACGTGGATGCCGCGCCCGGGCTCACCCACCGCCTCCTCGGACGATTCGCCACCGCGAGTTGTGTTCCCATCTCGGGATCAGGTCTGCGTCATGAGGTCGTCGTGGGAATCCCCGTGCGCGCCGAGTTCGCAGGTTTCACGCGCAACTCTGAGGCCCAACGTGCGGCCCGGGGCCGACTCGGTCTTCCTCTCGAAGGCGAGGTGCTCGGAGTCACCACGGGGTCACTCGGCGCCCGGTCGGTGAATCAGGCGGTGATCGGGTTGGCTGGCGATCCGGCGGTGGGTTCGGTGGCGATCTACCAGGTCAGCGGTCATCGGGACTTCGCTGCGGTGGCCGACGCCCAGAGGGCCTCGGGTCGTGCGCACCATGTAGTGGTGCCCTTCTGTGACGACATGGCTGCGTTCTACGCCGCCTGCGACCTCGCCGTGACCCGGGCGGGCGCCCTCAGCGTGGGAGAACTGTGCGCCACTGGCACGCCGGCGATCCTCGTCCCCCTCCCGGGGTCCCCGGGGGACCACCAGACGCTCAACGCCCAGATGCTCAGTGAGGCCGGGGGTGGGGTGGTCCTGACGGACGCGGAGTTGACTGCCGATCGCCTCGGCGAGCTGGTCGCGGAACTGATCGGCACACCAGGACGCTTGGGCGAGATGAGTGTCGCTGCGCGCTCGCTCGCTCATGTCAATGCTGCAGGAGCCGTCGCCGAGGTGGTGCTCCGCCATGCCCGCTGAGTCTCCACCCCTCGACCTCAAGACGCCGGCGCGTGTCCACATCGTCGGCATCGGCGGGGCGGGGATGAGCGCACTTGGGGTCCTCCTTGCGCAGATGGGCCATGAGGTCTCAGGTTCAGACCTCCACCGAGCACCGAGTTTCGCCGCCCTCGAGGCACACGGAGTGCACACCGTGGTCGGCCATGACGCCGAGTTGGTGGTCGGAGTCGACTGGCTTACGGCCTCACCCGCCGTTCCCGAGTCGAACCCTGAGCTCACCGCGGCGGCAGCACGGGGCATCCGCCGCGTGCGGCGACCTGAACTGATGGGTGCCCTCGCACACGTCCGGCGGTTGGTGGCCGTGGCGGGGACGCACGGTAAGACCACCACGTCGACGATGCTCTCGCTGATCGCTCTTGAGGACGATCCGGGCGCCTCATTCCTCCTCGGCGCCGAGGTCGAAGCGCTCGGCGCCAGCGCCCGATTCGGCCCTGGCGAGGTGTTGGTGGTCGAGGCGGATGAGTCCTACGGGGCCTTCGAAGAGCTCTCGGCCTGGCTGGTCGGCATCACCAACGTCGAAGCCGATCACCTTGACCACTACGGCACCCTCGAAGGACTCGAGGCGGCCTTCGAGGCACTGGCGACGCGAGCGGTGGCCTCGGTAGCCATGGTCGATGACGTTGGTGCCGCACGAGTGGGCGCCGAAGCGGGGTCGCGGCGGGTGGGGGAGTCCGAGCAGGCGGAGTACCGAGTGAGCGAGGTGCGCCTGGGGCGTGCATCCTCCTCCTTCCGCCTCACTACTCCGAGTGCGACCCTCGAGCTTGGCGTCGGCGCCCCGGGTCGACACAACGTGGCCAATGCCGCACTTGCGGCTGCGTTGGCGGACTTGGCGGGGATGGCCTCGACCTCCATCGTCGCCGGACTTGCCCGGTTCGCCGGCGTGCCGCGACGTTATGAGTTCCGCGGTGAGGCTCGTGGCATCACGTTCGTCGACGACTATGCACACCTGCCCGCCGAGGTGGCGGCCACGCTGGCGGCAGCGAACACAGGCGGGTTTGAGCGGATCGTGGCCGTCTTCCAGCCGCACCGCTTCACTCGCACCGCAGCGGTTGCGGACCAGTTCGCGGGAGTGTTCGATGACGCCGACCTCACGTTCATCTGTGACGTCTACAGCGCTGGGGAGCCACCCCTTCCCGGGATCACCGGAGCGCTGGTCGCAGAGGCGGCCTCCGCCGGAGCCGGTGACGGCACCGTGCGCTACCTCTCGACCCTCGACGAAATCGAGACGGCGCTGCTGAACGAGCTGCGTCCGGGGGATCTCTGCCTCACGATGGGGGCAGGGGATCTCACCGAGTTGCCCGATCGACTCTTGGCGAGGCTGGCGTGAGCGCGGGACCTTTCGGAGCTCGGACCACCCTGCGAGTGGGCGGGGAGGCCGCGGAGTTCGTCGAGGTCGAAAGTCTCGAGCAGCTCCGCTCGTTGGCCGGGACCTTTCCGGGGGGTCGGTCCTTCTACGTGCTCGGGAACGGTTCGAACACCCTGGTGGCCGATGCGGGCTTCGATGGAGTCGTGCTCCATCTCGGGGAGGGCTTCGGCGAGATCCAGATCGAGGGGACATCGATCGTGGCCGGTGGGGGAGCTGACCTTCCTGTGATCGCCCGACGAAGCGTGGAAGCCGGGCTGAGCGGGTTCGAATGGGCTGTCGGCGTCCCCGGCACGCTCGGGGGTGCGGTGGCCATGAACGCTGGCGGCCACGGCTCGGACCTTGCCGCCTCTCTGCGAGAGGTGACCATCGTGGACCTGCGCAGTGGCGTGCTCGAGACTCGGAGCGCCTCGGAGATGGCGTTCGGCTATCGAACCTCGGCGCTTCGCAGTGACGAGGTCGTCGTCTCTGCCGTGCTCGACCTCGCTCCGGGTGACCCCGAAGTCGGTCGCACTCAGCTGCGCGAGATCGTGC
>CAWUMT010000219.1:0-2924 GCA_963923735.1 uncultured Acidimicrobiales bacterium | reverse complement strand
TGAGGCCGTCCATGCCGCCAAGGTCCACGAAGGCACCGAAGTTGACCACCGAGGACACGACGCCCTTGCGACGCTCGCCGGGCTTGAGGTTGGCGAGGAAGTCTCCACGCTGCTCCTTCTGAGCCTCCTCGAGCCAGGCACGGCGCGACAGCACCACATTGTTGCGGTTGCGGTCGAGCTCGATGATCTTCGCCTCGATCTCCTGCCCGACGTAGGGCTGGAGCTCGCGCACTCGACGCAGCTCGACCAGCGATGCGGGGAGGAAGCCCCGGAGTCCGATGTCGACGATGAGACCGCCCTTGACGACCTCGATGACCGGTCCCTTGACCATGCCGTCGGCGTCCTTGATCTTCTCGATGTCGGTCCACGCCCGCTCGTACTGCGCACGCTTCTTCGAGAGGATCAGGCGACCCTCCTTGTCTTCCTTCTGGAGGACGAGGGCCTCGATGTGCTCACCGAGCGAGACGATCTCTTCAGGGTTCACGTCGTTGCGGATGGAGAGCTCCCGAACGGGGATGACGCCCTCGGACTTGTAGCCGATGTCGACGAGGACCTCGTCACGGTCGATCTTGACGATGGTGCCCTCGACGAGGTCGCCGTCCTCGAACTCGACGATCGAGGTGACCATCGCAGCTTCGAAGTCGGAGCCCTGAACGTCGTCGGCGACGATCTGGCGGGGGATGTAGTTGCCTTCGGAATCGAAGGTTCCCATCGCCTCGGGGGAAAGGGTGACGGTGACGTCAGCCATAGCAGTGCACTTCCTGGTGATCGCGCTGGGATCGCTCTCGGGGATACCGGCCCGTCAGCCAGCGCCTGACAGGACCGCCAAGGCTAGCAGCCCCTTGAGATCAGCCCTTCGCCGCACCCCAGGACGCCCCCCAGCCGAGGGACACCTTGAGGGGCACCGCCAGGCTGGCCGCACCCTGGAGTTCCTCGAGGACCGCTGCCTCGACGGCGGCCTCCTCGCTCTTGGGGGCCTCGACGAGCACTTCGTCGTGCACCTGGAGCACGATCCGGGCCTCAAGGCCCTCTCCCCGAAGGCGGCGGTCCAAGCGCACCAAGGCCACCTTGAAGATGTCGGCGGCGAGGCCCTGGATCCCGGCGTTCATCGCCTGGCGTTCGGCGGCCATCTTGACGTTGCGGTTCGACGAGGTCAGCTCGGGCAACGGACGGATCCGACCCAGCTCAGTGCGCGTGAAGCCCTGGGCATAGGCCTCGGTCACCGCTGCGTCCATGTAGCGCTTCACGCCGGGGAACGCGTCGAAGTAGGCGTCCATGATCGCCCGGGCTTCCCCGACGTCGGAACCGAGGCGCTGGGCGAGGCCGAAGGCCTCCATGCCATAGGCCAAGCCGTAGGTGACCATCTTGGCCCGCTCGCGCTGCTCATGAGAGACCTTCTCGGCCTTCACGCCGAAGACCCCCGCTGCGATGGAGCGGTGGATGTCCTCCCCCGCCTCGAAGGCGGACACCAGTCCCTCGTCCTTCGAGAGGTGGGCGATGATCCGCAGTTCGATCTGGTCGTAGTCCGCCACCAGGAGTCGCCACCCCTTGGCCGGGACGAAGGCGTCGCGGAAGCGCCGGCCTTCCTCGGAGCGCACGGGGATGTTGTGCAGGTTCGGAGCTTCGGAGCTCAATCGTCCGGTGCGCGCCACGGTCTGGCGGAAGGTGGCGTGGATGCGCCCATCGGAAGCCACTTCGTTGAGCAGGGCCTCTCCGTAGGTGGACCGCAGCTTCTCGAGCTCGCGATACGAGAGGATCGCCTCGATGATCGGATGCTCGCCGACGAGGCCCTCGAGCACCGAGGCGTCCGTCGAATAGCCGGTCTTGGTCTTCTTGCCCGGTGTGAGCCCCAGCTCCTCGAAGAGGACCACCTGGAGCTGCTTGGTCGAGTTCACCGTGAAGGCGTGACCGGCAAGCTCTTGGACCTCCGCCTCGAGCGCTGCGGTGCGCTCGGTGAGATCCGTCGAGATCGCTCGAAGGACCTTCTCATCGACGCAGATGCCCCGGTCCTCCATGCGCGCCAGCACCTGGACCAGAGGAAGCTCGATCTCTCGGTAGAGCTCCCCCATCCCCTCGGCGTCGAGCTGGGGTGTCATCACCTCGAGCAGCGCCCCGATCAACAGCGTGGTCCGGGCCAGGTCCGCAGTCACTTCTTCGCCACCCAGATCGAGCTGACCCGCAGTGGCCTGCGAAGACGGAGGCGCCTCGAGCGGGAGGTACCGCTCGAGCAGCGCAGGAAGCGTGTAGGTGCCTGCTGCGGCGTCAAGGAGGTAGCCGGCGACTGAGGCGTCACCGAAGGGAACCTCGGGCTCGACTCCAAGCGCCAACGACCGACGCAGCACGGTCTTTGCGTCAAGGGCACCGACCGGCCCCTTCCCGCTCAACGCCTTGCGCGGTCCTGCGCCGTCAAGATCGCCGACCGCCACCTCCGCCGATCCGGGCAGCGCAGCAGCAAGGCGTGTGCCCTGAGCGTTGAGCGCGACCAGATGGGGCTTGGCAGCGAGCGAACCGAAGAGCTTCGTGGCTGCCGCACCTTCGACCGCCGTGGCCTCTGGCACGGTGACCGACGGTGCCGGGGTGGCAGCTGGCGGCGCAGGGGCGACCGGAGACGTGGCGCTGGTCGGTGCGGAGGAGGAACCTTCGGGTCCGAATTGGCCGGCATCGAGCGCAGCAACGGTCCGCTTCCAGAGGTTCCGCATCTCGAGGCGTTCGAAGAAATCGTGAGCGACCTGGCGGTCCCAGCCGCCCAAGTGCAGATCAGCGGGATCATGCGTGAGCGGCGTCTCGCGCACGAGCGTCATCACCTCGAGGTTCGTCCGTGCGAGCTGCTCATTCGCCGCGAGGTTCTCCCGGAGCTTGGGGGTCATCTCATCGAGGTGACTGAAGCTGTCTCTTATACACATCTCCGAGCCCACGAGACCAGA
>CAWUMT010000218.1:0-2927 GCA_963923735.1 uncultured Acidimicrobiales bacterium | reverse complement strand
CACGTCGTGGCCCCACCAAACGGTGAGTTCCTCGCACTGATGGCCGGTGGACCAGTGGAGCGGGTCCTTCTCGAGGACTCGTACCACGTCGCCACCCTGGACAACGATGCTCAGCTCGTCGAGGCCCAGAGCGTGGCGTTCTTCGAAAGGCTCAGCCAGTGAGTGCGGAACTCTCCAACGCCGACGTTCTCAAGGTCGCCCACCTCGCTCGCCTTGAGCTCAGCGAGGCCGAGGTGACCAAGTTCACCGGCCAGCTCCGTTCGATCCTCGGTCACGCCGAAGACATCGAGGCGCTGGACATCCACGATCTCGCCCCCACAGCACACCCCTTCGGTCTCATCAACGTGCTTCGCACCGATGAGGTCCAGGCCTCGGTCGATCGTGATGAGGTCCTTGCTGAGGCTCCTGATGCCGTCGACGGTCGCTTCGGCGTCCCCAAGATCATGGGTGAAGCTCCGTGAGCGTGTTCGAACTCTCTTCGAAGGTCCGGTCCGGCGAGACCTCAGCTGTGGACGTGGTGGGCGCCTCCCTCGAGGTCATCGCCACGAAGGACGCAGACATCCATGCCTTCGTCGAACTTCAGGCTGAGCAGGCCCGGACTCGGGCTGCTTCCATCGATGAAGCCGTCGGACGAGGCGAGGACCCGGGTCGACTTGCAGGGGTCCCCATCGCACTCAAGGACAATCTCTGTCAGCGCGGCACCGTCACCTCGTGTTCCTCGAAGATCCTCGAAGGATGGAAGCCCCCTTATGACGCCACCGTGGTGACCCGTCTCCTCGAAGCCGGTGCGGTCATCGTGGGCAAGACAAACATGGACGAGTTCGCCATGGGCTCCTCCACGGAGAACTCGGCCTTCGGCCCCACCCGCAACCCTCGGGACACCACACGGGTGCCCGGCGGGTCCTCAGGTGGTTCCGCGGCCGCCGTGGCCGCAGAGATGGTCCCCCTCTCACTCGGATCCGACACCGGCGGTTCGATTCGTCAGCCCGCTGCCCTCTGCGGAGTTGTCGGGGTCAAGCCCACGTACGGCCTCGTTTCGCGCTACGGGCTCGTGGCGTTCGCCTCCTCGTTGGATCAGATCGGTCCCTTCGCCAACAACGTCGCGGATGCCGCAACGCTCCTTGAGGTCATTGCTGGCCATGACCCTCGAGACACCACCTCGCTCACCATGCCGGTGCCTGAGATCTCGGCACACTTGGCCGATGGTGTGGCGGGCAAGAAGATCGGACTGTGCACAGACCTGATCGAGGGTTGCGATGGCGAGGTCGTCGCTGCAGTGCGTCGAGCGGCCGAGCTCCTTGCCGCTGAAGGGGCAGAGATCATCGAGATCGCGATCCCCGAGCTCCGCTACGGACTGAGCGCGTACTACCTCATCGCCCCGGCGGAAGCTTCGTCGAACCTCGCGCGCTATGACGGGGTCCGCTTCGGAAATCGGGTCGACGCAGCCGACGTCGCTGCGATGAACACCGCCACGCGCACCGCTGGATTCGGTGATGAAGTCAAGCGCCGCATCATGCTCGGGACCTATGCGCTCAGCGCGGGGTACTACGACGCCTATTACGCCCAGGCCCAGCGGGTGCGCACCTTGATTATCGACGCCTTCGCTGCGGCGTACGCCAAGGTGGACCTGTTGCTTGGTGCGACGAGCCCAACCACCGCCTTCGAAATCGGCTCCAAGGTCGATGACCCGATGGCGATGTACCTCTCGGACGTCTGCACCATCCCGACGAACCTGGCGGGCCATCCGGCAATGTCGGTTCCCTTCGCCACCGGATCTGACGGCCTGCCCATCGGCGTGCAGCTGCTTGGTCCCGGGCACTCTGAGGCGCCGATGTTCGCCGCCGCTGCCGTCCTTGAAGGGGGTGCGTCATGAGCCTTCCTGAGGGTTGGACCATGGTCGTGGGTCTTGAGGTTCACACTGAGCTCAAGACCGCCACGAAGCTGTTCTGCGGTTGCGCCAACGTGTTCGGCTCAGAGCCCAACACCAACATCTGCCCGGTCTGCCTCGGGCTTCCCGGCTCACTGCCGGTACTCAACGAGGGTGCCGTCGAACTGGCCATCCGAATCGGCACGGCGCTGCATTGCGAGGTGCGTCCGAGTTCCTTCGCTCGCAAGAACTACTTCTACCCTGACATGCCCAAGGACTACCAGGTCTCCCAATACGACGAACCGATCAACTCCGAGGGCTATCTCGACCTTCCCGATGGGACGCGTATCCGCATTGAGCGCGCCCACATGGAGGAGGACACGGGCAAGACCACGCACGTGGGGGGCTCCGGCCGCATCCACGGTTCTGAGGGCTCGATGGTGGACTACAACCGCTCGGGCGTCCCGCTGGTTGAGATCGTCTCGGGCCCTGACATCCGCACTCCAGAGCAAGCTCGGGCCTATGCCGCCGAGCTGCGAGCCATCCTGATCGCGTGTGGCGCCTCGGATGGTCGCATGGAGGAGGGCTCCATGCGCGTGGATGCCAACGTTTCGGTGCGCCGAGGCGATGAGGCGCCATTCGGCACCCGATGTGAGATCAAGAACCTCAACTCGTTGCGCTCCGTGCAGCGGGCGGTTGAATACGAGGCACTCCGCCAGATCAATCTGCTCGAAGCCGGCGAGGCAATCGCTCAAGAGACTCGTCACTGGGATGAGGACTCTGGCAAGACTTCGACGATGCGCTCGAAGGAAGAGGCGTACGACTACCGCTACTTCCCCGAGCCCGACCTCGTGCCCTTGGCGCCGAGTCAGGAGTGGATCACCGAGATCGCCGGTTCGCTCGGGCCGATGCCTGCGGAGCAGCGCTCCACGCTGCTCGACCTCCTCGGTGAGGGTGCGAGCGATGCTCAGGCGGACGCCGTGCTCTCAGTGGTCGAGTCCGGCCTGAACCGATTCGTCGAGGCTGCCGTTGCCGCAGGAGTGCCCGCTGTCTCTTATAC
>CAWUMT010000217.1:0-2955 GCA_963923735.1 uncultured Acidimicrobiales bacterium | reverse complement strand
TCACCAAGCGCCAGCCCACCACGCAAGAGTGGGAGGACATGGTCATCGCCTGGCGGGTCTGTGCCCGGACCACCTCGAACGCCATCGCACTGGCCCGAGGGGGCAAGTCCGTGGGCATCGGCGCAGGCCAGCAGTCCCGCGTGGTGGCCGCAGAGATCGCCTGCCAGAAGGCAGGCGAGGAGGCCTCTGGCTCCGCTGGTGCCTCCGACGCCTTCTTCCCCTTCCCTGACGGTCTCGAAGTGCTGATCAACGCCGGGGTGACGGCCATCGTCCAACCCGGCGGCTCGGTGAAGGACGATGTAGTGACCGAAGTGGCAGACGCTGCGGGGATCACCATGGTCCACACGGGCGAGCGGCACTTCCGCCACTAGAAGCGAAGAGACGAGGAACTGATGAGCGCAGAGCTGCTCGACGGAGAAAAGGTCGCCGGCCGGATCAAGATGGAGGTCGGTGACCGCGTGGCGCGCCTCAAGGCGCAGGGTCGTCGCGTGGCCTTGGGCACGATTCTCGTCGGTGATGACGGACCCTCCGCGAAGTACGTGGCAATGAAGCACGCCGACTGCGAGGAGGTCGGCATCGAGTCGGCCCACGTCCACCTCGGCGCCGAGGCGACCCAGGAGGACGTGCTGGCTGCGGTGGCGACGATGAACGCCGATCCGGCCGTGGCGTCGATCCTTGTCCAGCTTCCTCTTCCCAACGGGATGAACGAAGAGCAGGTCCTGCTCAGCGTGGACCCGGCCAAGGACGTCGACGGGCTCCACCCCATCAACCTCGGCAAGCTCGTCATGGGCGCACCCGGCCCGCTGCCCTGTACCCCGGCCGGCATCGTCGAGCTGCTGGCCAGCCACAAGGTGCCCGTGGAGGGAAAGCACGTGGTGGTGATCGGCCGTGGCCTGACCATCGGGCGGCCCCTGGCGCTGCTGCTGGCCATGAAGCGGCCCGGCTGCAACGCCGCGGTCTCCGTCGTTCACACGGGAGTCGAGGACATGGCCTCGATCGTGCGCACCGGTGATGTGGTGGTCGCCGCTGCCGGTGTCGCCGGATTGGTGACGCCCGAGATGATCAAGCCCGGTGCGGCCGTCGTGGGAGCGGGCACCTCATGGTCGGGGACCAAGCTCATGAGCGACGTGGCCCCCGAGGTCGCCGAGGTCGCTGGGTGGATCACCCCGCGGATCGGCGGCGTGGGCCCCATGACCAGGGCGATGCTGTTGCGCAACGCCATCTTGGCTGCGGAGAAGATGCCGTGAGCCCGCGTGCCGATGAGATGGGGCGCGAGTTCGACGAGCGGCCGTGGGGGACGTACCTGGTCCTCGACGACCAGGCTGCGGACCACAAGGTCAAGCGGATCGTGGTCGACCCGCACAAGCGTCTGAGTTATCAGTCCCACGCCAAGCGCTCTGAGCACTGGTTCGTGGTCTCGGGCACGGCCAAGGTGACCCTCGACGGGGTCGATCACCTCGTCGCTCAGGGCCAGGCCATCGACATCCCCGTGGGCACGGCGCATCGCTGTGAGAACCCCGGCGACGAGGCGCTCGTGTTCATCGAGGTGCAGTATGGGTCGTACTTCGGAGAGGACGACATCGTCCGCTACGAGGACGACTTCGGCCGCGCCGAGGGCTGAGTCCTCACCGATGGCCAAGATCGCTGATCTCCTCGCGGAGGGACGGACGACCTCCTTTGAGTTCTTCCCGCCCAAGAGCGACGCAGAGGCCGCCACGCTCGCCAGCACCTTGCGTGAGCTGAGCGCGCTGCATCCCTCGTTCGTCTCGGTGACCTACCGCGGCGGCGCAGAGTCTCGTCGTCGGACCTATGACCTCGTCGCCCAGATGAAGGCCGAGGGCACCCTGGAGCCGATGGCGCACCTGATCTGCGTGGCGCACCGCCGTGCCGAGCTCACCGAGATCCTCGAGGGGTATCGGGCGATCGGTGTCGAGAACCTCATGGCCTTGGGCGGCGATCCGCCGAGCGATCCCGATGCCCCCATCGGTGAGCTGAACCACGCCATTGAGCTCGTCGAGCTCGCCCGCCAGGTCGGGGGCTTCTCGATCGGCGTCGCCGCCCACCCTGCGGGCCACCCGCGTTCGGCCTCGCCGCAGGAGGATCGGGACCATCTGGTGGCCAAGCTCGAGCTGGCCGATTTCGCCGTGACCCAGTTCTTCTTCGAGGTGGGGGAGTACATCGGGCTCGTCGAGGACCTGGCCCAGCGCGGCTGCACCAAGCCGGTGCTCCCGGGGATCATGCCGGTCACCGCACTTTCTTCAGTGCCGAGGATGGCCCAGATGGGTGCACCGGTACCCGATTGGGCGGTGGCCCGACTTGCCGCCGCCGACGTAGCCGGCGGCAAGGAAGCCGTCCGGGCAGAGGGCATCGCCCTGGCCACGGAACTGTGTGCCGGGCTCCTCGATGCAGGAGCCCCGGGCCTCCACTTCTACACACTGAATCACTCGACGGCCACCAAGGAGATCGCCCGTTCACTCGGCTTGGCCTGAGGTTCTGAGGGGCTAGATTTGGCCCCTATGGCTACTTCCCCCGTCCACGTCACCGTCACCGGCGCTGCAGGTCAGATCGGCTACCAGCTCCTCTTCCGCATCGCCTCGGGCCAGCTCCTCGGCCCCGACACTCCGGTGTTCCTTCGTCTTCTCGAGATCGAGCCTGGCATGAAGGCCCTTGAAGGGGTCGCCATGGAGCTCGACGACTGCGCCTTCCCGCTGCTCGCCGGCATGGAGTTGACCACGGATCTCGACGTGGCGTTCACCAACACCTCCTGGGCACTGCTCGTGGGTTCGATCCCGCGCAAGGCCGGCATGGAGCGAGGTGACCTGCTCAACGTGAACGGTGGCATCTTCAAGCCCCAGGGCCAGGCCATCGCCAAGAACGCAGCCTCCGACGTGCGCGTGCTCGTGGTGGGCAACCCCTGCAACACCAACTGCCTCATCGCCAAGGAGAACGCCAAGG
>CAWUMT010000216.1:0-2960 GCA_963923735.1 uncultured Acidimicrobiales bacterium | reverse complement strand
TTCGGTGAGCAATGCAGTTGCCACATCGAGGGCCTCGGCGAGACGTTCAGGAGCCTCGCTCATGAAGCCGAGGAGCCCCCGGTGCGCACTCAGGTGTTCGAGCGACGTCGCCTCACGCACGGCGATCGATGCGGCACGGCCTTCCCCGAGCTCGATCATCGCCCCGAGGGGAAGTGGGGCCTCGCTCGCCACGGCGGCGAGGGCCACGAAGGGATCGAGGGTGCCATCTTGCCGGTGCGGTGCGCGAAGCAGCACGCCATCGACGCCATCGGTAGCAAGCTCATCAAGGGTGCTCAGCAGCGGCGAGATGAAGGCTTCGCCGAGGAGCGGGGCATCGAGCAGGACCACAGTGGACAGCCCGATCACGAACGGCCCTTAGGAGAGTTCGACTTCGGGCAGGCGCTCGATGTTGACGTCGCGATACGTCAGGACCCGCACCGAGGGGACGAAACGAGCCGGGCGGTACATGTCCCAGACCCACGCATCAGTGAGGTTGAGCTCGACGAGCGGTGGCGAAGTCTCGGGGTGGACCGTGACCTCGACGTTGTTGGCGAGGTAGAAGCGTCGCTCCGTCTCGACGATGTGGGAGAACAGGCCGATGACGTCCTTGTACTCCTGAACGAGCGCAAGCTCGATCGTGGATTCGTAGCGCTCGAGATCCTCGTCGCTCACACGTGCTCCTCACGCAGCATCACGCTGCGAGGCGCGTCATCCACGGACGACGCGACGCTCCTTGACCTTGGCGGCCTTCCCGTGGAGGTCACGCAGGTAGTAGAGCTTGGCCCGGCGGACGTCACCGTAGGACTCGACTTCGATCTTGGCCACCGAAGGGGCGTGGACTGGGAAGGTGCGCTCGACGCCGACGCCGAAGCTCACCTTGCGCACGGTGTAGGTCTCCTGGACGCCAGAACCCTGACGACGGATGACCACACCCTGGAAGACCTGGATGCGCTCGCGGTTGCCTTCGACCACGCGGACGTGGACCTTGACGGTGTCACCGGGGCGGAACTCGGGGATGTCGTCGCGCAGTGAATCGCGGTCAATGGTCTCGGTGGGGTGCATGGGAATCCCTTAGATCGTCTCGCAGGAAGCGGAATGACAAGGTTAGCCGGTCACTGGCGGGTCCTCCAACCCGCCAAATTCCGCCAGAAGGGCCAGATCCTCGGGGTTGAGCCCCCCCTTGGCCTCGATGAGGTCGGCCCGGCGCTCCATGGTGCGCCGAAGGGCCTGGGCACGCCTCCAGCGCTCCACCCGGCCGTGATCGCCCGAACGAAGGATCTCGGGGACCTCGAGGCCTCGGAACGATGCCGGCTTGGTCCATTGGGGGTACTCGAGCAGCCCCTCGGAGAAGGACTCGTCCTCACTCGAGGTCTCATTGCCCAGAGCCCCGGGGAGCAGGCGGACCACTGCTTCGATCACGCACAGTGCGGCGAGCTCACCGCCCGCTAAGACGAAATCGCCGAGGCTCAGCTCCTCATCGACTGCCTCGTCGAGGACCCGCTGGTCGATCCCCTCATAGCGGCCACACAGCAGGGTGAACCCCTCAAGCCCGGCGAGGCGACGGGCCTCGGCCTGATCGAAGGGCCGCCCGTGGGGCACGAGGGCGATGAGTGGCCCGGGCGCGCCACCACTGGCTCGTCGGGTCTCGAGGACGTTGAAGATCGGCTCGGGCTTGAGCACCATGCCCGCTCCCCCGCCGAAGGGGGTGTCGTCCACCGTCCCGCGCTCGTCCTCGGCGCCGCTGCGCAGGTCGGTCGCCGCGATGCTCACGACTCCTGCACCTTGAGCACGACGCAGGATCGACGTCTCGCAATAGTCGAGCACTGCGTCAGGAAAGAGCGTGAGGACTTCGATCCTCACGAGCTGGTCCCCAGCTCCAAGAGCCCTTCGGGCGGATCGATCACCACGCGCACGCTCGGTTCGTGGGTGAGGACGAAGCGGAGCGGGACGAGGGCTCCGGTGTCGAGGACCAGGAGATCGGAGGCCGGATTGGCCTCCACGGCCACCACGACGCCGACCTGGGTGCCGTCGCTCAGCTCGACGGCACAGCCCTCGAGCTCATCGATCCACATCGCGCCGGGGACCTCGCGGCGTTCGGCCAGCAGGCTTGGGCGACCGAGCGCTTCGGCGCCCTCTCGGCCTGCGACCCCTTCGAACTGCACCAGCCACCGGCCCTGGTGGAGGCGGGAGGAGGCCACGACGAGCTCGCCGCCGTCAGAACGGGTGAGGACCGAGCCTGGGGCGAGGCGGTCGGGGAAGTCTGAGAAGAGCTCGACGAGGACCTCGCCGCGTAGGCCATGGACCTTGACGATGCGGCCGACCTCAAGCAGGTCGGAGGTCATGGACGAGCTCAGTCGTCGACGATGTCGACGTTGGTGGCCACGCCCGAACGAGCACCGGCGACACCCACGAGGGCACGAATGGCCTGAGCAGTGCGACCACGGCGCCCGATCACGCGACCCATGTCACCAGGACCGACGTGAAGGGAGAGCTTGAGCTTGCCGCCACGCTCGTCCGCCTCGACAACGACCGCCTCGGGGTCACGGGCCAGCGAGCGGGCCAGGTAGGTCAGGACGCGCTCGGGCTGGGAGCCCACCGCGGAGTTGTGCGAGTCGACGACGTCGCCGCCGTCCTCGTCGATCTGGTTGATGTCACCCTCGACGTAGTCGCTCATCACTTGGCCTTGCTTGCCTCGAACTGCTCCATGGCACCGGACTGCTTGAGCAGAATGGCCACGCGCTCGGTGGGCTGGGCGCCCTGACTCAGCCACTTGACGGCCTTGTCGTTGTCGACCTTGATCACGGTCTCAGGGTTGGCCAGCGAGACGCCGAGGGGCTCATAGGTGCCCAGGATCTCGAGGAAGCGCCCGTTGCGGGGCGAACGGCTGTCGGCAGCCACGATCCGATAGGTCGGCTGCTTCTTCTTACCCATCCGCACCAGGCGGAGCTTGACTGCCACGA
>CAWUMT010000215.1:0-2992 GCA_963923735.1 uncultured Acidimicrobiales bacterium | reverse complement strand
CCGAGGATCGTCAGGATGGCCACCACGGTGTCGGGGGTGACCTGGAACCCGAAGAGGGCATAGATGCCGATGGTGATCGCCAGGTCATGGATCATCGCCAACACTGCCGCGAGCGCCATCTTGGGCTCGAAGCGGAACGAGATGTAGATGACGACCGCGATGAAGAAGATGATCAGTGCCCAGATGGCTCTGGAGGTCACCTCAGAGCCCCAGGACGCACCCACTGCGGAGCTCGACACGTTCGATGGCGTGGTCTTCCCCAGAATCGCCATGGCCGCGATCACCTTGGCCGAGGTCGCCTGCTGCTCCTTGGAGGGAAGGCCATTGAGGTTGGCCTCAACCTGAAGGGTCTTCCCGCCGAGGATCTGGACGACAGGGTCAGGGAGTCCCGCAGCGGTCACGGCCTTGGTGGCGTCTTCCACCGTGACGTTCTGGACCTGGACCTCCCAGGAGGACCCGCCACGGAACTCGATGCCGAAGTTGAGGCCCTTGAATCCGAGGGCCAGCACGCCCGCCAGGATGATCACGATCGAGATGGCGAACCAGATCCTGCGCTTCCCGATGAAGTCGACGCGCGTCTCGCCGTGGTAAAGCCGGCGGATCGGACCCATCGAACGGCCCTGGTGGCCCTCAGGGGCAACTTGCGTGTCGTCGATCACGGTCTCGTCACTCATGCGTCCACCTCCTCAAGCTCTGCATCGTCGGACGCGTCGTCATCAGATCCCCCAGAGGCGGCTGCACCACTCATCGCCAGGCCAGCGCTGACACCCATGCGGTTGGCGTGCGCCGCGCGCTCGGACCGGCCGAGGAGGTAGACGGCGGGCCGAGTGAAGTAATAGGTCAAGACGATGTCGATGATCGTGGAGAGACCGAGGAAGAATGCGAAGCCTCGAACTGCGCCCAACGCGACGAGATAGAGGATGACCGCAGCCAAGAGCGAGACGAAGTCCGCCGCAAGGACGGTCCGCCATGCGGATTGGAACGAGCGGTCCACCGAGGTCCGCACCGTTCTGCCCGAGCGCGTCTCATCCTTCAATCGCTCGAAGTAGACGATGTAGGAGTCCACGGTGATGCCGATCGACACGATCAGACCGGTGACACCGGCCAACGTGAATGAGGGAGCCAACGTTGTGTGCCCGAGTGCGGAGATCAAGCCATAGAGGAGTGCGGAGGTCAGCGCGAGACCGGCAAAGACCACCAGGCCAAGGGCTCGGTAGTAGATGATCACGTAGATCATCACGAGCAGGAGGCCTGCGAGACCGGCGAACAGTCCGGCCATCAGCGAGGAGTGGCCCAGGGTCGGCGAGACCGTCTCAGTGGTCAACGGCGTGAGGCGAACCGGAAGCGCACCGAACTGGAGGGCACGAGCCAGGTTGTCGGCCTGGGTCTTGGTCATCGAACCGGAGATCTGACCGGTGCCCTGGAAGGAGCTGAAGCTCGTCTGGCCCGGCTGGATCAGCGGTGCGGACTGGACGACGCCGTCGAGGTCGATGGCGACGATCTGATGGAAGTTCGCTTGAGCAACCTTGTCCCACTGTGCCGAGCCCACCGAGGTCAGGGTGTAGTTGACTACCCAGGCTCCGGTCTGATCCTGGGTGGCATAGGCGGTCTTGACCGCATGTCCGGTCAGCTGGGAGGGACCCACCACGTAGCGACCCGATCCATCACCCTTGAGCCCAGGCAGGAGCAGCGTGGAGTTCTCGAGGTCCTGTGCGGGGGTGTTCGACTTGTAGGCGGCGAACTGCGGGTCCGCACCGATGTTGTTCGAGCTGTAGCCGTAGACCGAGTTGTTGGGCGTCACCGCGAGGTTCGCCTGGCTGAGCTGGTAAGCCGACCCACAGGCTGGCAGCGTGGTGCCCGCTGGCTTTGCCACCTGCCCCTTGGTCACCGCGAAGTTCGGCGCGTAGCAGAGGAGCGGTCGGAAGTAGAGCTGGGCGGTCTGGCCGATTGACGCCAGAATCGCACGCGAATCCTTGGCCCCCGGCACCGAGACCACGATGTTGGGACCCTGGGTGTTGACCTGTGCACCAGAGACTCCGAGTGAGTCGACACGAGCGGTCAGGATGCGCACGGTCTCGTTGAGCTGGGACTGCGATGGATTCCCCTCGGGGTGATAGACGACCGACAGTCCACCGGCAAGGTCAAGGCCGAGCTTGGGCGTCCACCCTGCGAGCAACGAGCCGCCGAGCGCGCCAAGGCACACGAAGATGCTCAGCAAGAGACTGATCCACAGTCCCCTGCGCCCTCGTCGCGTCGTTCCCGTTGACTTGGCCATCGAGGTGTCGGACTACTTCTCGTCGCTGTCGGTGCCGGGGGTCTCGTCGTCCTCAGGGGCGACGAGCGGAGCCGGCGGATTCACGCGCTGGCCGATGGCCTTGCGGATGAAGGTCAGGTGCGTCGGGGCGCCCTGGGTGGGGTCGTCGCCGGGCATCTGGCCGGTGGCGATGGTCACCTCGTCATCGTTGAACCCGACGACGACGCCTCGAACGCCACCGATGGTGATGACGGTGTCGCCGATGTCGAAACGGTTGGCGTCCTGGCGCGCCTTCTGCTGGGCCTTCTGCTTGGGCCGCAGGACGAAGAAGTAGATGGCACCGAACCCAACGATCAGGATCGGGAGAAACCAGCTTCCACCGCCGGAACTCGAAGAGGCGGCAACAAGGGCATTGGTCATGATCAAGAGACTCCGAGGTCAAAGAGGTGCGTCGAAACCCTAGCCGAGCCCCGGTCGAGCCTTTGCTCGGCTCCGCGCTCGGGGAGAGCGCTACGCCTCGGGGCGGAAGATGGCGCCTTGACCCAGATGGCCATAGGCAGCCTCGGTGGCCTTGCGGCCACGAGGAGTGCGGATGATCAGGCCGCGTTGCACCAGATAGGGCTCGTAGGCATCTTCGATCGTGCCGGGCTCCTCCCCCACGGCCTGGGCCAAGGTCGAGAGCCCCACGGGCTGGCCGCCGAAGCGCATGCAGAGCACCTCGAGGATCGTGCGGTCCAC
>CAWUMT010000214.1:0-2995 GCA_963923735.1 uncultured Acidimicrobiales bacterium | reverse complement strand
GCCGAAGCCCACCACCACGACGACCACGAAGAAGTAGAACGGCACCATGGCACGCCCCGCTTCGCCTGAGGTTTCGATCATCATCATCGGCTGGAAGCAGGCGCCTGAGCTGCTCACCTGCCTCGAGGCAGTCGCCTCCACCGTGGACCGCACCAAGGTCGAGGTGATCCTCACCCTGAACGAGCCATCGCCCGAGTTGATGGCGTCCCTTGATGCGAAGTCCGAACTGTTCGACGAGCGTCTCACCGCCCCGCTCAACCAGGGCTACGCCACGGCCAACAACCTTGGTGCCCGAGCCGCCCGCGGTCGCTACCTGATGCTGCTCAACGACGATGCGGTGCCCCTCGAAGGATGGCTTGAGCCACTCGTGGCCCGACTCGAAGCAGATCCGAGGATCGGTGCGGTCGGCCCCGCATGTCTCTCCGCCGAAGGCCAGGTCGCCGAGGTCGGGTGCTGGTTGAGCGCCGAGGCGGTGCCGAGCTCGATCGTCCCACTGAGCTCCCTCGGCTCGTTGTCCGCCGGACCGGTCCCGTACGTCTCGGCCTCGGCCATGTTGGTGCGCCGTGAGCAGTACTTGGAGCTCGGTGGTCTCGACCCCGGTTACTTCCCTGCGTACTACGAGGACTCTGACTTCGCCCTCAAGCTGCTCGACCAGGGCTATTCCACCTGGGTCGAACCGGCCTCCCGGGTCGTCCACGACCACGTAGAGCCCGGGGATCGTCGCTACGCGATGTATCTGGTGCGCGCCAATCGCCATCGCTTCGTCTCTCGTTGGGCCGACGTGCTGGCCATGATGCCGCCGACCACGCCCTCAGGTGGGGCGCAGGATCGTGCCGCCGAGGCGATCGCCACCGTCACCGCGCTGGCTGCGGCGCCGAGGAGGACCGGGCCTGCGGTCCCTGACGTGACCTCGTTGACTCCTGAGGCGATGAAGCGGCGAGAGGTCGAGATCTTCCACGAGTACGTGGCTGATCTCGCCGCAATCCTTGAAGAGCTCGAGGATCGAGAGCGCAAGTACCAAGTGCTGCTCGCCGAGCGGGACCATGCATTGGCGCTCCTCGTTCCAGAGCTGAAGCGACGGCTCGAAGAGGCGAACCTCGAACTCGAGGAATACCGCAGTCGCAAGCTCGTGCGCCTCACGGCGGCCGCACACCGTGCCCGGGCGAGGCTGAGCTCGTCCGAGGACGCCTGACTCAGCCGGGTAGCCGGCGGAAGATCATCGCAGGAAGGTGGCGAAGCACCAAGAAGGCCGCCTGAAGCACCGGAGGGGACCAGATCACCGTCTTGGTCGATCCGAGTCCCTTGGTGATGATGTCGGCGGCCTCGTCCACGTCCGTGGTGAAGGGAGCTTCGGCGAGCCCCTCGGTCATCTTGGTCCGGACGAAGCCGGGCCGGATGATCTGGACCTTGATGCCACCGGCGCGCACGGACTCCGCCCAGCCTTGGGTGAAGCCGTCGAGCCCGGCCTTGGTGGCGCCGTAGGTGAAGTTCGAGCGGCGCACGCGCACGCCGGCCACCGAGGAGAACACGGCGACGTGGCCCGTGCCCTGGGCCAACAGGCGCGGACGCAGGGCGGCGAGGGCTGCGGCGGGCCAAGTCAGGTTCACCGTGAAGAGCGAGGCGGTCTTCGTTGCGGAGTCATCGAGCTCGGCCTGATCGCCGAGCTGACCGAGGGCGACGAGCACGAGGTCCGCGCTGCCACCCACCGCGTCGAGGCAGGCTTCGATGGTCGCTTCGGCGTTCGAGGGGTCGGCGGCGTCGAACTGAACGGTCGTGACCTGTTCTGCGCCGTGGGCCGTCAGCGAGTCCGCCGAGCGGGTGAGGGCCGCGTCATCTCGCCCGGCCAACACGATCTTGGTGGCTCGCTGGTCGATGAGGCGACGGACCACTGCGAGGGCGAGGTCCGAGGTGCCGCCGAGGACGATCACACTCTGGGGCTGACCGAAGGCATTGCGCATGATGACTCCTTGTGGTTGAACGTTCAGGGAAGTTCGAGGCGACGAGACAGATCCGAGGCGAGGACGCCGTCAGGGTCAACCCGCCGACGGACCTCGGCGAGCTCGCCGATCCGTGGGTACATGGTGGCCAGCATCTCGGCCGAGACGCGCGAGTCCTTGGCCAGATAGAGCCGGCCGCCGGCGTTGGCCACGAGCTCATCGAGGCGGTCGAGGATCCCGGGCAGCTGCGGGGGACCGACAGGCACGTCGAGGGCGAGGGTCCAGCCTTCGATGGGGAACGACAGGGGGCCCGGGTCACCGGGACCGAAGCGCTTGAGCACGGCGAGGAACGAGGGGACGGCCTCGGAGCTGAGGACCTCGATGGCCCGACGCACGACGTCGCCGTGGGCGTCGTCGACGGCGAACTGGTACTGCAGGAATCCCTTGGTCCCGTGCATGCGGTTCCACATGGACACACCATCGAGGGGGTGGAAGAAGGTCCCGATCGACTGGACCTCACCGTCTCGCTTGGCGGGGTGCTTGCGATACCAGAGCTCGTTGAACGCGGTGATCGAAAGGCGGTTGAGCAGGCCTGAGGGAGGGGTGAAGGGAACGGCGAGCTTCGCCCCCGAGGGCGGGGCCAGGGGGTCTGCCGCCTGCTTGGGCTCAAGCACCGAGCGCGGAGCGTGGTCCCCTCGGGTGAGCACACCCCGGCCCATCTTGGGGCCCTTGGTCATGCAGTCGACCCAGGCGACTGAGTAGCGATAGTTGGCATCCCCGGTGTACATCGCCGCCATGATCGAGTCGAGATCGTTGAAGCGCTCGGTGTCCACGGTCACGTACGCCGTCTCGACGGGGAGCAGGCGGATGGTCGCCTCGGTCACCACGCCGGTCAGTCCCATGCCGCCTGCGGTGGCCCAGAACAGTGCGGGGTCCGTCTCGGGGGTCACGGTCATGGTGCCGCTCGGGGTGACGAGCTCCATCGAGACCACGTGGTTCATGAAGGATCCGTCCACGTGGTCTGTCTCTTATACACATCTGACGCTGCCGACGATACT
>CAWUMT010000213.1:0-3005 GCA_963923735.1 uncultured Acidimicrobiales bacterium | reverse complement strand
TCCCGAGGGCGGCTCGGGCCGCCACGGCGCCGAGCGTGACGATCAGCCGCGGAGCGATCTCGGTGAGTTGTGGCTCAAGCCACTGGGCGCAGGCCTCGATCTCGGCGCGGTTCGGTGTGCGATTGGAAGGTGGCCGGCACTTGACCACGTTGGTGACGTAGAGCTCGTCACGCGCGAACCCCGCCTCGCCGAGCAGGCGGCTCAGCAGCTGTCCGGAGCGACCGACGAAGGGAATCCCCTGGGTGTCCTCCTCAGCACCGGGTGCTTCGCCCAGCAGGACGAGTGCAGCGTCACTGGGCCCCGAGGAGAAGACCACCTGGGTCCGCGTGGCGCTCAGCGCACAGCGCGTGCAGTTCGAGGCCATGGCGGCAAGCTCGCCGAGGCGCTCCATGGTTGCTCAGTCCACAGCGCGACGTGGCACGCGCGGACCGATGCCGCAGAGGACCTCATAGGAGATCGTCCCGAGGCGATCCGCCCACTCGGTCGCGCTGATCCGCTCGTCACCCTGAGCGCCCAGGAGTACCACCTCGTCACCGACCTCGACCGGTACCGAGTCGGCGTCGACCACGATCTGGTCCATCGTCACCTGCCCGGCCAAGGGGAACCGCTGTCCTCGGATCAGGACCTCCGCACCCTGCGCGAAGAGCGCACGCGGGAAGCCGTCGGCGTATCCGATGGGGACGGTGGCCACGGTGGCCGCCTCCGGCAGGGCGCGGCGCCGGCCGTAGGAAGGTCGCGCCCCCGCCTCAAGTGACCGCACGGCCGTGACTTGGGCCTTGATGGTCATCGCCGGTTGGAGGTCCAAGGCCTCGCCCGCACTGCGCACGGCGCTGGTCGGGAGCTCGCCGTAGAGAGCGATCCCACAACGCACCATCTGGCGGCGGGCCGAGGGAAGCCGAAGGGTTCCCGCCGAGTTCGCCACATGGCACAGGGCCGGCTCAAGGCCGCGACTGCGCACCTGGGCCAGTGCCGCCTCGAAGCGTTCGATCTGCAGTGCGGTGAACTCCTCTGCCTCGATGGCGTCCTCGTCGGCCACCGCAAGGTGCGTCCAAAGCCCTTCGAGTTCAAGGACGGGCGCCGCCTCAAGGGCATCGAGGAGCTCATCGAGCTCGTCGAGCTCGACGCCCATGCGGTGCATCCCGGTATCGACCTTGATGTGGACTCCGAGCACGTCGTGGTGACGCGTCGCTGCCAACGCGGCAGCCTGCACGCCTGAGACCGTCGAGAGCGTGGGCGTCAGCGCGGCCTCGAGCGCCGCATCCATCGAGTCTGCCGGGGGCTCGGAGAGCAGCAGGATCGGCGCGTCGATGCCTGCAGCACGCAGCTCGAGGCCCTCGTCCACGATGGCCACGGCCAACCAGTCGGCCCCGCCCTCGAGGAAGGCCCTCGCCGCACTCAGCGCGCCGTGGCCGTAGCCGTCGGCCTTGACCACCGCGCAGAGTGCTGCGTCACCGATGGCCGCCTTGAGGACACGCGCGTTGTGGCGGAGTGCCCCAAGGTCGATCTCCGCCCACGCGGGTCGACGGATTCCCTCAACGGCCACGATCCACCTCCTCGAGCACCTCGCCGATGAGCTCGCCCAACGAGCCCGCCACCAGCGTGCCCGATGCACGCCGCGACGCGGTGCCATGGAGCTGTGCACCGAGTGCAGCTGCCTCGAAGGGTTCGAGCCCGCGAGCCATCAGTGCGGCGATCACGCCAGCCAGCACGTCACCGGTTCCCGCCGTGGCCAGTGCGGGTGTCCCTGCGGTGACGAACCGTGCGGCTCCGCTCGGCGCCACGATCAGGGTGGTCGGCCCCTTTGAGAGGAACACCGCGCCGCTCTGTGCGGCCGCGTCCCGGAGCCGCTCGAGGCGGTCCGGCCCCACGAAGCGACCGAGCAGCCGTGCGAGTTCTCCGTCGTGGGGGGTGCAGACGACCCCGGGGGTGCGCAGGGCGACCAGCCGGGCGAGCTCGTCGAGCGTGCCGACCGCGCTGAGCCCATCGGCGTCGAGCACCACCGGTGCGCTGCGGTGCTCGAGGACTTGTCGCACCGCCGCCTGAGCCACTGGCTCTTGGCCGAGCCCCGGTCCGATGATGATCGCCCCCGCTCGCTGGGCCTCGGCCAAGGTCACCTCGGCCAGCTGCGCGCCTTCGACCTGACGGGCCACCACCTCAACGGGCAGAGCCTCGAGCTCTCCGGTGGTCACCACGCGGACCATGCCCGCCCCGGCGTGCAGGGCGCCTTCGGCGCACAGGGCCGCGGCGCCTTCCATGCCCGCCGAACCGGACAGTGCGACGACGGCCGCGCTCCACTTGTGATCGCTGCGCTGACGCACGGGGATCTCCGAAAGATCTGCATCCTCGATCAGCCCCATCTCGACACCCGGGGTCGGGATGCCGATCTCGGCGACCTCGAGACGTCCCGCAAGCTCAGGGCCTTCGCTCAGCAACAGCCCCGACTTGATCGCCGCCATGGTGACGGTCGCATCCGCTGTGAGTGGGCGGCCGTGGGCCGCACCAGTGTCACCGTCCAGACCCGAGGGCAGGTCGCACGCCAGGACCAGAGCACCCTCGGGCACCTCAGGAGCGAGGTAGTCGCGGCTCAGCCCGGTCCCGTAGGCCGCGTCGATGACGAGCTCGGCCCCTTCGAGCTCCTCGCGCTCGGCATTGGGTGCGACGACCCAGACCTTGGCGCCCCGACGCCGAAGCACCGCAGCACAGACCTGACCGTCGGCGCCGTTGGAGCCGGGGCCGGCCAGCACGCAGACCCGTCGGCCCGACAGGGTGCCGAGCAACCGGCGTGCCCCCATGGCCAACGCGTACCCCGCGCGGCGCACGAGCTCGTCATGCGAGGTCGCCTCCATCGCCGCCGCATCGAAGGCGGCCATCTCGTCGACGGAGACGACGGGGATCAATGGAGCTCCCGAGCCGCCACGGCCATCGCCGTGGCCATGGGTCCGTCATGGGAGATCGAGCAATGCACCTCGACCACCTCGAGGGACTCCGCGCGCGCCGCGGCGAGC